>JACIWR010000104.1 GCA_014360845.1 Anaerolineae bacterium | reverse complement strand
GTAATCTGCCCTGCTGCGGTCTTTACGCAGACGGTCCAACTGCGCTCCTACTCTTCTACCCTTGTCAGGGCTATTCAAGAATCGCTCTATCACATACCGGTGGGCATTCCGCCGTGGAATGGTACATCCTTCATCGCGCAGACTGTTTCGCGCCTTACAGAAAGCTGCATAGTAAGCTCGACTTATCGAAGAACGCAGTTTAGCCTCCTGACTCGAAGGATTTGTGGCTTGTCCGGCAAGTTCTTGTGCTAGATTGAGGTATTCCAACCAATCGAAGCTCATCGGAACTCTACGTCAATGCAAAGCTTGCCTCGCGCTCCGGCTAGCGCATCTAACCACCACTCCTCGTCGAACCGTTCAAGTCTATCCAAAGCCTCATCAGGATCAAGGCCTGTGGCAATGGATGCCAACAATTGAGTACTGTTGGTTTCCTCTGGATCAGTGATAACCTCAAGAAAAACCTGCGAAGGTGAGAAGTGTTGTTCAATTTCATAGTGTGCTTCCAACAATAGCGGGATCAGGAAAGGACATTCTTCGAGAAAACTTGTGACCTCTTTCCGCTCTTTGAAAACATACAAGCGCTCAAGCAACTCAACCTCGGCCTAAGAAACGCGAACTGTTGAAGCACCTATTGGGTACCAGATTTTCGCAGTCTCCAATGGTTCTTGTAAAGCCACTGACAAACTCCACCTCAACATCCCATTCGTCAGAGACCTTCTAGACTCCGATGTCCATTGTGACCGCCCAGGCACAGGAAATAACGATTGTACGTATCTTCTCAAAATGTAGGGGCGAACCCTTGCGGTCGCCCAGGCGGGCAGGTGCAAGACCTGCCCCTACCCCAAATTATTGAGAAGATACAGACCTGGCATAGTGAGATCCCAAGGCGAATCCTGTCCAAATTGGAACTCGCGCAAGGCTTCAATGATCGGGGGATTCTTGTATCTCTTACCCATCAGCTTATCCCTCGCCCTACCCTGCAAGCCGGAATTCAATAGTATTATACCATAAAAGGTTAGGAGTGTCTACATAAATTAAAATAGTACGCAGCATCGAACCACGCGCCGGGTTGCTTTCTATCCACTTGTGGACGGATTGGCAACCCGAACAATGTAGCGCCCTTATTCAGCGGGCATCAGGGCGTAGACCTGCCCCTCCGCCGTGCCCAGATAAAGGACTCCTTGCCGCAGGGCAAAAGCGGTCACTACGCCGGGTACGTCGTGGTGCCAGCGTCCTTTACCCTGCGCTGCATCGAGAGCATACACGCCTTGGGTGTTGGTGAAAACGTACAGTGTGTCGGCATCGGCGAGCATCCCCAGGATAATAGCTCCACAGCAAGGTATCTGTCCATGCCAGCGCAACTCGCCATTGTCGGCGGAAAAAGCGTAGAGCACCCGTCCACTGGCGGCGTAGACAGCACCATCGGGTACGTCCTCCGCGTAGAGGGTGCGATAATCGAGCTGGGCCAGGTCTGGACTGGTCACCCAGCGCTTCTGGCCGGTGACAGCATCGAGAGCGGTCAGGCTTTGCCCGCTTAACTCGTAAGTGATCACATACAAGTTCCCGCCAGCGACCACGGGGCGGTGTCCGCTGGTCTGCCCGCCGAGCTTGGTCCGCCAGCGCTCCCTTCCCGTACTTACATCCAAGGCCCACACGGCTGTACCTTCACCGAAGCCTCCCACCGGCAGGTAAGTGTAAACCGTCTCGCCGACGATCAGCGGGGCCGGCATCCCACCGGCACCGTAGTCCGCAAAAGTCCAGCGCTCCTGACCGCTATCCGCCTCCAATGCCAGCAAAGCCCGGCCGTATCCCTGACCAAAAGCCACTACCTCTTCGTTCGCCGTCAAGGGGGAGAGGTAATCGCGTTGCAACTCGTAGCGCCATTGCTCCTCGCCACTGGCTGCGTCCAGCGCCGCCACGCGACAGGGACTGGCGCACGGGCGACATTCCAGTGCGCCCTCGCAGGCCCCGAGGAACACAGTGTTCCCCAGCGGCTGCAAGGACACGGCCGTAGTGGTCATGGGGCGCTGCCACAGGTCGTAAGTCCACAGTCGCTCCCCGTTGGCGGCTGAGAGGGCGATCACCAGGCCCACATCGCTGCCGCCTTCCGCCTCGAGGCCGGGACTGCCCTGCCCAACGCCTACGAAAATCTGTTCGCCGTCCGCCGCCAGGGCTCCAATGGGGCCATCAAAGGCGGCGCGCCAGAGCAAGCTCAAGGCAGGAGGCGGGGTCAATGTCGGACTGATGGCAGCGGTCGCAGTGGGGGTGGCCACAGCGGTGGGCACGCGGGTCGTAGGCACAACGGCGGTGGCGGCTGGCGTCGGTGTAACCGGGGTCACGGCTATTGTGGGGGGTAAAGTGGGGAGCGGGGGTACCGTGCCCAACACAGGCGTGGGTGAGGCCATCCAGCGGCAACCTGCGCTTGCTAGGATCAATCCCAGCAGGATGATCAGCGTACAGTGCGCCTTTCTCACCATCGGCATCCCCCCTTTCCCGGCGGTCAATCAGGGACGGTTCGCCCCGCTGCTTCACATCCGCAGCGGATTCGATTTGATTATACCACCTGACCCAGCCAATGGCAAATACGGAATCCGATTGACCGATGCACATCAAAGCCCGCGCTTTCGATCTGGCGGAGTTGAACTCCGCGAGAGCGAGAGGAGCATCAGGCTTACCCTCCTGCCCCCAAACTGAAACGCCTCCAGAACGCAGACGTTTGACAAAGGCCGTTATCCGTGATAATATTGGCACGTCGCCACCCGCCTCACTTTAATTCCTCGGTCTGACAAACATCCCATTGTCCACTGACGATTAAGGGGTCAATTATGCACCAAAGAGTTGCCAGGGACGCAAAGCCCCGCATGCTGATGGAATCGCTGTTGGGGGCCCTCACGCCTCTCTTCGCGACCTTAACCGCTCTGCTGGTCGGTGCGGCCATGCTGCTCATCCTGGGAGCAAACCCGCTAGAAGCGTATTCCGCCATGTTGAGGGGAGCTTTCGGCAGTACCAACGCCGTGGCCGATACCCTGGTCAAAGCGACGCCGCTGCTCTTCGTGGGAGTCGGCATCTGCATCGCCTTCCGCGGCGGAGTGCTCAACATCGGCGGCGAGGGGCAACTGGTGGCCGGGGCAGTGGCCGCCACGACGGTAGCCCTTGCCCTGCCCCAATGGCCCGGTTGGGCCATCATTCCCCTGTGCCTGATAGTAGGCTTTCTGGCCGGGGCGCTATGGGGCGGCATCGCCGGAGCACTGAAAGCTTACCTCAACGTCAACGAGATTCTGAGCACCATCATGTTGAACATGATCGCGGTGCAAGGCATGAACTTCCTGCTGCGCGGCCCTTTGATGGACCCCGTGCAGATTGAATCCGGCTCCTTCATCCCCCAGACGGCTCGCTTCTCCACCACCACCGACCTGCCACGCCTAGTGCCCACCCGTCTGCACGCAGGCGCTGCCCTGGCCGTGATCCTGGCGATTTTGATCTACATTTTCCTCTGGCGCACCACCATCGGGTATCGCATCCGGGCCGTGGGACTGAACCCCGACGCCTCACGAGCAGCGGGTATCAACGTCAAGCGCTACATGATGCTCTCACTGGTGCTCAGTGGCGCGCTGGCCGGACTCGGCGGCGCGGTGCAGGTGCTGGGTCTACACCACCGCATGTTCACCGATGGTTCGGCGACGGGCTTCACCGGGGGAGCGGGGTTCAACGGCATCGTGGCCGCCCTCTTCGGCAAATTGCACCCCCTGGGCACCATTCCCGCATCCGTGTTATTCGGCGCGCTGTTGGTGGGAGCCAATCAGATGCAACGCGCCGTACAGGTACCGTCATCCTTCATCACCGCGCTGAACGGGTTGGTGGTGGTTTTCGTCGTGGGCAGCGACATTCTGAGCCGCCGCCGCGCCAGACGCCGCGAATCCCTCCCTTCAGCCGAGGTTCCCGCCCTCGATGTGCAACCGGAGGCCGAAGTATGATCGCACGACTGTTCTCCCTGAACACTATCGTCGGTATCATCACCGCCGGCATACGTCTGGCCACTCCCTATCTGTACGCTACCATCGGGGAAACATTGGGGCAACGCAGCGGCCTGGTCAACCTGGGCGTGGACGGCATCATGCTGATGGGAGCCTACGCCGCTTTCTTCGTCACCTTCAAGACGGGCAGCCTGGCCCTGGGCCTGCTGGCCGCCATTGTGGTGGGCGGCCTGATGGGCCTGGTGATGGCCTTCTTCAGCGTCACCCTCAAAGCGGAACAGGGCATCACCGGCATCGGCGTGTATCTGTTTGGCCTGGGGATGAGCAACCTGCTTTTCCAGAAGACGCTGGGCACTGTGGAGACCGTCAGTGGCTTCCCGGCCATCCACATTCCCTTGCTCAGCGATATACCGGTCCTGGGCCCTATTTTCTTCAGACACAACCTGCTGGTCTACGGCGCTTTTGCCCTGGTGCCTATCTCCTGGTTCATCCTGAACAAGACCACCCTGGGATTGAAAATCCGTGCCGTAGGCGATAACCCCGAAGCCGCCGACTCGCTGGGGGTGAGCGTGACGGGAGTGCGTTATCTCACCGAGACCGTGGGCGGTATGCTGGAGGGCATCGCCGGCGCTTCCCTGTCCATCGCCCTGCTCAACGTCTTTCAGGAGAACCTGACCAACGGGATGGGCTTCATCGCGGTGGCCCTGGTGTACTTCGGCGGCTGGCGAGCCGTGGGCGCACTGGCCGGAGCCATCCTGTTCAGCACGGTGAACGCGCTCCAACTGTGGCTCCAGGTCATCGGCATCCTCATCCCCCCCGACTTCGCCATCATGATGCCCTATGTATTAACCATTGTCGTATTGGCCTTCACCGCGCAGCGCGTGCGTGCTCCCGCTGCCCTCTCCAAACCCTTCGAGCGCGGTGAGGGATAAGATTGTGAAATACTAATTCGTACTGCCCAAAAAGGAGGAAGAGAAGATGAAAACGCTACGTGTAACACTGCTCCTGGTCATGACGACCACCCTGTTCCTGCTCGTCGGGTGTCCTTCCACCCCGGCCCCGACCCCGACCTCGCCCCCAGAGGCGACAGCCACCCCGCCCCCACCCAAGCCGTTCCGTGTGGCGGTGGTGATGCCCAGCGCCATCAACGACCTGGCCTTCAGCCAGAGCATGTACGACGCGCTGAGCAAGATCAAGGAAGAGATGGGGGAGGACAAGTTCGATTTCGCCTACTCGGAGGGGATGTTCGTCGTAGATGACGCCGCAGCCGCCATCCGTGACTACGCCTCCCAAGGCTACGACCTGGTCATCGCCCACGGCTCCCAGTACGGCAGCTCCCTGGTCGAAATCGCCCCCGACTTCCCCAACACCAGCTTCGCCTGGGGGACCACGGTGGACACCTTCGCCGACAAAGGCATCAACAACGTCTTCGCCTACGAGGCCCGCTCCGAGCAGGGCGGCTACGTCCTGGGCGTGATTGCCGCCAGCCTGTCCAAGAGCGGGGTGATCGGAGTCATCGGCCCCATCGAGACCGGCGACGCCAAGCTGTACGTGGAGGGCTTCAAGGCCGGCGTGATGGCCACCAACCCCGATGCCCAGGTCAACGTCAACTGGACCGGCTCTTTCAGCGATGTGGCCCTGGCCTCGGAAGCGGCGCAGACCCACATCAACGCCGGTGCGGACGCCCTGACGGGCACGGCCCAGATGGTCGTGGGGGCCATCGGCGTGGCCGAGGAGCAGGGAGTGCTCTGGTTTGGCACTCAGGCCGACCAGTCCTCGCTGGCCCCCAGCATCGTGGTCGCCTGCCAGGTGTACGACTGGACGGTAGTGCTGAACGAGATGATAGACCTGATCCAAGGCGGCACTCTGGGAGGTCAGGCCTTCGCCATCACCCTGGCCAACAAGGGACTCACCATCCAGTACAACCCCGATTATACCGTGCCTGATGAGGTGAAGACCCTGGCCGATGAGACCATCCAGGGGATCATTGACGGCAGCATCACCGTCGAAGTCGAATAACAATAACAACAAAATAATCCCAGGAACTCGTTTCCCTCGCGGGGAATGGGTTCCTGGGACCTTCTCCCCAACCGAGATCGCTATGACCGACCAAATCTCGCTCCAACAACGGCGCATCGAGCGCGTCGAGATGCGTGGTATAGTCAAACGGTTTCCCGGCGTGCTGGCCAACGATCACATAGATTTCGAGGTGCGTGCCGGCGAGATTCACGCCCTGCTGGGCGAAAACGGGGCCGGCAAGACCACCTTGATGAACATCCTGTACGGCCTCTATCGGCCCGATCAGGGACAGATTGCCATCAACGGACAGGTGGTCGCCATCCACTCGCCAGCCAACGCCATCCGCCTGGGCATCGGCATGATCCACCAGCACTTCATGCTCGTCCCCACCCTGTCGGTGGTCGAAAACGTGGCCCTGGGTCTGCCCTCCTCGCGCGGATTTCTCTTGGACCTGGACGTGGTGACGGAGCGCATCCGCCATCTGAGCCAGACCTACGGCCTCAAGGTAGACCCGGCAGCCATGGTGTGGCAACTGGCGGTCGGCGAACAACAGCGCGTCGAAATCCTGAAAGCCCTATATCGTGGCGCCGATTTACTGATCCTCGACGAGCCCACCGCCGTATTGACGCCTCAGGAAGTGGAGGAACTATTCACCACCCTGCGTCGCATGGCCCGGGAAGGCCACGCCCTCATCTTCATCAGCCACAAACTCCACGAAGTGCTCTCCATCAGTGACCGGGTGACCGTGCTCCGCGATGGTCGCGTGGTGAAGACCCTGCCCACCGCCGAAGCCACCCGCGAAGACCTGGCGCGGCTCATGGTGGGACGGGAGGTGCTGTTGCGCGTGGAACGCCCGCCGGTGAAGCTGGGTGATCCCGTCCTGCGCCTGGAGGACCTCTGGGCGGATAGCGACAAAGGCGTGCCGGCGCTGCGAGGCGTGAGCTTACAAGTGCGCTCCGGGGAAATCCTGGGCATCGCCGGCGTATCCGGCAACGGCCAGCGGGAACTGGCCGAGGTCATCGCCGGATTGCGTCCGCCCACCCAAGGCCGGATCATCATAGCCGGAGTGGACACCACCGGCTGGTCGCCGGAGCGCTTGCTCAAACATGGGCTGGCCTACATTCCAGAGGAACGCATGCGAGATGGGGTCATCCGCGATTTCAGCGTGGAGGAGAATCTGATCCTCAAAAACCACACAGACAGGCCCTACGCCAGCGGCATTTTCATGAACTTCGGCAAGATAGCCGAATATGCCGACAACCTGATCGCCAATTTCGACATCAGGACCCCTTCTCGCGATACCCCCCTCAAAAACCTTTCGGGCGGCAACATCCAGAAAATGGTCCTGGCCCGCGAACTATCCCGCGAACCCCGTGTGCTGATAGCCGCCCAACCCACTCGCGGCGTGGACATCAGCGCCACGGAATACATCCACCGCCAACTGGTGGCCCAGCGGGCTAAAGGCACGGCTACCCTGCTCATCTCCGAGGATTTGGACGAGATACTCAACCTCTCCGACCGTATAGCGGTGATGTACGAGGGACAAATCGTGGGGATA
This sequence comes from Anaerolineae bacterium, assembly GCA_014360845.1. Taxonomy (GTDB): domain Bacteria; phylum Chloroflexota; class Anaerolineae; order JACIWR01; family JACIWR01; genus JACIWR01. Next base: position 4,435 of record JACIWR010000104.1, on the reverse strand, counting down.
GTGGATCAGCATGAGGCGACGGTGGAACAATTGGGGCTGATGATGGCCGGCGCCCACAGAACTTAAGGGCCAGACCAACCGCGATAGGAACTCGCCGCCCTCAGGCGTGACTCACCTCCTGTCAGCCAAGCACCCACGCTCCAAGAGCCGTGGGCGACTGGCTCCAGGCGTGCCCAAACCGCAAGGGAATCCCCGCCCCTGGCGAACGACTTCCTCAGATGCAGAACAAGTCCTGGAAAACCTCAAGCTCCCTGGGGAGAGACGGTCAGCGTCGAGCGCGTCAACACGTGTCCTATCTGAGTCGAGATAGAGGTAGTGGACTGTCTGGGCAGCAAGTACTCGATGTACTGCTCCAGCCTCGAAGTACTGAACGGCTTCTCCAGGAAAGCGTTGGCCCCGGCAGCGAGGATTTTCTTTCTGACCTGCGGCTCCGTCCACGCAGACACCACGAGGATAGGAATGTGGGAAGTAGTGGGGTCAGCACGTAGTTGCCGACAAATCGAGAACCCATCCTGACCGTTCATCACCAGATCGAGCAAAATGAGGTCGGGTTGCTCCTGGCGCGCGACGAAAAGACAGGTGGGACCGTCATCGGCCTGAACTACGCGATAGTGACTCAGGCGCAAAGCCTTCGTCAATGCGTTGCGGAAAATATCGTGGTCATCCACTACCAGGATTTTGGGTGCAATGCGTAACGCCATGTCTCACCCCCCGTTGAATGCCTGAATGACTGCCGATTTGAAAACGCTGCGTGTATTACCTGGTTTTATTTTACAACATTTAACACCAGGTAGGGTAAGATTACACTGGCTAGCGGACTCAACAACTACATTATACTATGGAATAAGTCCCGCATGGGTTGAGGGAATGTTAAGATTGGGTTGAAGTCATGTTACAGCACAGGGCGGGCTGCCTGCTCTCGCGGAGTTGTACTCCGCGAGCTGGTAGCAGGCATCAGTCCCGCGGTACAACTGCGGGACAACCCGAGGCTAATACTCCTCGATGAAGCGCGTCAGAGCGGCCAAAACTGCGCGCATTAGCTCCTCACCCAGAGCGCCCATCTTGATGTCAATGAACATCTGCTCTTCGGGCATACGATCATCCACCCGATCCAGCTCTTCACGCACGTAGCGGATCAACGTGTCCTCATTCTCCGCCAGGAAATCGAGAACATCCTCCTGGGCCAAACGGAACAAAGTGTTGCGCACCACTCGCGGCAAAGCCATCGGTGACCTCCTTGTTGTCTTCTGGGTTGCACTGCGGCGGACGGTCAGCTACAATATGAGCCATCACCCCCCTCACAGCCGTACTCTTGCCGCCAGCCGCGCTCCAAATCAGCCGCGTCGAAGGCGGCCAGCGCTTCCTCGTACTCCTCTGGGGTAAGCTTGCGCCCTAACAGCGCGTGGCCGACGGCGCGATGAGCGGGAAAATACTGGGCCATGAGGCTGACGTGCACACGGGGGGAAAGCTCGCTCGCGATCCAGTTCAACACTTCCCGCGTGCCGGCCAATCTACCAGGCAAGACCATGTGCCGGATGATGAGTCCGCGCCGGGCGATACCCTCGTCGTCGAGGATGAGTTCATCCCCCACCTGATGGTACATCTCCCGCAAGGCAGCCCGGTTATGCTCAACGTAATGGGGAAAGCCCGACAAGCGGCGGGCGATGTCATCAGCGGCGTACTTGGCATCGGGCAACCAGATGTCTATCACGCCATCCAGCAGGCGCAGCACCTCGAGGCTCTCGTATCCGCTGGAGTTGTAGACCAGCGGCAAGCGCAGTCCCATCTCGATGGCCCGCGGCAGGGCGGCCACTAACTGCGGCACGAAGTGCGTCGGTGTGACCAGGTTGATGTTGTGCGCACCTCGCCGCTGCAGCTCCAGCATCATCTCAGCCAGCCGCTCCACGGTGACCACGTTACCCACACCGAGCTGGCTGATGGGGTAATTCTGACAGAAGAGGCAACGACCGGTACAGCCGGAAAAGAAAATCGTGCCCGAGCCGCGTGTGCCGCTGATGGGCGGCTCCTCCCAGGGATGCAAAGTCCAACTGGCCACTTTCGGCAGAGCCCCGCTGCGACAGAAGCCCTCCTCCCCCGTCAGACGGTCCACACCACACCGCCGGGGACAGAGGCGACAGGGAGCCAAAAGCTCGTAGAGAGCCGCCACGCGCTGCGAGAGTTCACCAGAGCGATGCAGGGCCAGATAGCCGGGTTCGCCGCTCATGCCTCCATCCGTCGTATCCGCTCCCACTCCGGCAGGCTCTCATCGGCTTCTATCAACTCCCGCCGCAGGTCGAAAATCTGATCGCGCAGCATGGCCGCCTTTTCGAACTCCAGGGCCTCCGCCGCGGCATGCATCTGCTTCTCCAGCTCTTTAATGACCCGCGTCAGCTCATCCTTGGGCAGGCGGCGAGAAACGCGATATTCGGCCTTCTCCTCGGCCACAGAACGCACCCGCTCGGTCAGGTCATGTATCTCTTTGACGATGCTGGCCGGAGTGATGCCGTGAGCTTCATTGTAGGCCATCTGCTTCTGACGGCGACGATTGGTCTCCTCGATCGCCCGCCGCATGGAATCGGTCATTCTGTCGGCATACATGATAGCCTGAGCGTTGACGTGTCGGGCGGCGCGGCCAATGGTCTGGATAAGGGCCGTATCCGAGCGCAAGAAGCCCTCCTTGTCCGCATCGAGGATGGCCACCAGCGAGACCTCCGGCAGGTCCAACCCCTCGCGCAACAAGTTGATGCCCACCACTACGTCGTATACACCCATCCGTAAGTCGCGCAGAATCTCCACCCGTTCGAGGGTCTGAATCTCCGAGTGCAGATAATGCACCTTGATGCCCATCTCCAGCAAATAGTCCGCCAGGTCTTCGGCCATGCGCTTGGTCAAGGTGGTGACCAGCACCCGCTCGCCGCGCCGTACCCGCTTGTCAATTTCTGCGATGAGGTCATCAATCTGGCCCTTGGTGGGCTTGACGATCACCTCGGGATCAACCAGGCCGGTGGGGCGGATGATCTGCTCCACGACCTGGGCAGATTTTTCCAGTTCGTACGGGCCTGGCGTGGCCGAGGTATAGATGACCTGATTTATTTGCCGCTCGAACTCCTCGAAAGTCAGCGGGCGGTTATCCAGGGCGCTGGGCAGGCGAAAACCGTACTCCACCAGCGTCTCCTTGCGCGAGCGATCGCCATGGTACATGCCCCGAATCTGGGGAATCGTCATGTGCGATTCGTCCACAAAGAGCAGGTAATCCGCCGGAAAGTAATCGAGCAACGTCCACGGCTGTTGTCCCGGCTCCCGTCCCGAAAGGTGGCGAGAGTAGTTCTCTATGCCGGGACAATACCCCATCTCGCGGAGCATCTCCAGGTCGTAGCGAGTGCGCTGCTCCAGACGCTGCGCCTCCAGAAGTTTACCCTGCGCTCGCAGCTCGGCCAAGCGCTCCTCCAGCTCCTTCTCTATGTTGGCCAGAGCGATGGGCAGATAGTCCTCGCGGGTGACAAAGTGGCGCGCGGGGAAGATATGGACCTCGTCCACTTCGGCCAGCACCTCGCCGGTGAGAGGGTCAATACGGGTCAGGCGCTCAATCTCGTCACCCCAAAAGCTGACGCGATAAGCTACTTCGTCGTAGGCGGGGAAAACCTCCAGGGTATCGCCGCGCACGCGAAACTTGCCCCGCGCGAAATCATAATCGTTGCGCTCGTAGTAGATGCCCACCAGGTGACGCAGCACCTGGTCCCGGCGACGCACCTCGCCCCGTCGCAGCACAACCACATCGCGGCCATATTCTGCCGGCGAGCCGATGGCGTAGATACATGACACACTGGCGACGATAATCACATCGCGCCGGGTGAGCAGCGAGGTGGTGGCCGCCAGGCGCAGCCGCTCGATCTCCTCGTTGATGCTGGCGTCCTTCTCGATGTATAAGTCGTGCTTGGGAATGTAGGCCTCGGGCTGATAGTAGTCGTAATAGCTCACGAAATACTCCACAGCATTGTGGGGAAACAAGTCCCTGAACTCAGCGTAAAGCTGAGCAGCCAGGGTCTTGTTGTGAGCTATGACCAGAGTCGGGCGCTGGACGTGCTGAATGACCTGGGCCATGACGTATGTCTTGCCCGTGCCCGTAGCGCCCAGCAGAGTCTGATGCCGATAGCCCTTCTGGAGCCCTTCGACCAGCTTCTCGATGGCTTGCGGCTGATCGCCGGTGGGTTGGAACTCGGATACCAGTTTGAATTTTGGCATGGTTTCAGACACCTGATCCAGCAGCGCCGGGGACGAGCCCCGCCGCTACGTAATATCCCCAGGGAAGCGCATTCCGTGGGCCGGAGTTACTACTCAGGCTAGCAGGCGCACTGTCCTCCCCAGGCTCGTAGCCCCCGTCCCGGGGGCGTCTCGGCTGAGAAAACCGCGCAAAAGACAGCGTCTTGCCGCATGG
>JACIWR010000103.1 GCA_014360845.1 Anaerolineae bacterium | reverse complement strand
ATGTCATCTACTCGTTCGGTGCGAATCTCCACTTCTGCCATAGTGACAGAAGCTTACCACAATTTCACTTTCTATGCAAGAAATGAGCGAATGACAGGTTGACAGTTTCCAAATCTTGTGGTATTCTTTGTGCGTAGTAGTACAAATTACAGCATGAGCGCGCTATATCAGGAATCAAGGATGAATCGGGGGCTTTCTCTCTCTCTCTCTCTCTCTCTCTCTCCACAAACTGACGTATTCTCCGCTGCCGGAGTGAACCAGGGCCGTTCGGAATGTGCCATCGTGGCACTTCTGGACGGCTCTTTTTGTTGACAGGTCCGTTTATCTACTCGCCCGCATATAGGGCCACTCAAAACAGGGGGTTCAACGATGAAAAAGTCAATGTCCCGATGGATCAGTTTATTCCTGATCCTATCCATGTTGACGGGGCTCAACCCGGCTCCTGTCCTGGCCTCTCAGACGTCTCAATCAATAGCAGAGCCATCGTCTAGACTTACCGGACAACCTGCCTTGCAGCCCGGGGCAGGTGGCCTTGTCTGGGCTGGCACCAGTAATGCCGGCGTCTGGCTATATCAGAACGGCAGCTGGGAGCAGCGCAGCAATGGTCTGGGAAACGTCTCGGTGCACAGCTTGCAGGTGAATCCCTTCAATCACAACGTTCTGCTGGCAGTGACCTCGAATGGGGTTTACCGCACCAGCGACAGAGGCCAGAACTGGGTTCAGGTGACGATGCCCTTTACCCCGAGCGGTTGGCATACGGTTTTCTGGGACCGAGCCAATGCAGGTGAAGTGGTGATCTCTGGACCGGATATGGGAGGCTTGTTCTCCACCGACCCTCGCGCCGCTGTCTCTTATGACGGTGGGCAAAGCTGGACGGGGATTGACCTGAATCCGAGAGATGCCAAGGAGGCCATACCCAGGGATGTATGGGGGTTAGATGGTCAATGGTACATCCTGGCCTACAGCCTGTACAACTATCCCATGACCCAGTGTCATCGCAGCATCTTCTGGCGCAGTGGGGACCACGGCCAGACTTGGGAAGCGGTCTGTACCTGGCCCCGGGATTACGCTGACAGCGATCGTCATGTGACGGGCCTATGGAGTGATTCATTTCATCTCTTTGGGACTTGTGGCAGTCCCATTATCGAAAGCACTAATGGAGGGGATAACTGGAGCGCCGGCAGTTTCTCAGTTCCTGGACAAGAGGAAATTGTGGCCGATCCCGTCCGAGAAGGTGTACTCTGGGTAATTGCTGGCACCACCAGCCTCTACCGCTCACAAACTGGCGCCAGCGGCTTCCAACAGGTCTTCAACGCCGGAAGCACCGATGTGAGGGCGGTGGCCGTGGATGGGTACGAGGGGATCGTTTACGTGGGAGGCAATAGCAGATTGATGGCTTACTCCCTGGATGGAGGCGAGAGCTGGACCAACGCTCCTCTGCCCCTGGGCGGGCCAGTGAACGCTAACACCAACGTTTTGGCCCTGGCAGCCGAGCTCCCTTCCTTCATCCCCCCCGACCGCACCCTCGCCCCCGAAGATTCCTGCCTGGCCAACAATCCGCAGGGCTCCGCCGGCCACCCGGTGAACACCCGCACCGGCAATTTCACCCACCAGGAAGTGGACGTGTCCATCCCCACCCGTGGCCTGTCCCTCACTTTCCAGCGCTCCTACAACTCCCTGGATACCTACGCCGGGCCCCTGGGCCCCGGCTGGACGCACAATTACAACATGCACCTGGAAGTCGTCAGTGATACAATCACATTGATGGCCCCCCTCGGTTCGCGCCTGACCTTCAACGACAACGGTGATAACACCTTCACCCCCTGGCCAGGCATCCGGGCCACGCTGGTGCGCAATCCAGACGACACCTACACCCTCACCCGCGGCGACCAGATTGTCTACACCTTCGACGCCGCCGGCCGACTGATGTCCCTGAGCGATAGTAAAGGTAACACCACCACCCTGACCTACACCGGCGACAATCTCACCGCCATCACCGCCCCGGACGGGCGTGCGCTGACCCTGGCCTATGACGGGCAGGGGCGCATCACCCTGCTCACCGATCCCCTCAACCGCACGGTGAGCTATGCTTACGACGACGCCGGTAACCTGGCGTCCGTCACCGATGCCCTGGGCCACATTACCACCTACGCTTACGACGATTCCCATCGTCTGACAGTTATCACCGATGCCAACGGTCACACCTACACCAACACCTACGACGACCAGGGCCGCGTCGTTTCCCAGACCGACGGCCTGGGCCAGACCACCACTTTCACCTACGAAGGAGGACAGACTGTCATTACCGATCCTGCCGGCCACGTCGTGACCCATACCTACGACACGATTGGCGAGCTGGCATCGGTCCCAGACGCGCTGGGCAATACCGAGACCTACACCTACGACGAGAACTACAACCGCACCAGTGTCACCGATGAGAACGGGCATACGACACAGTACGAGTGGAATGAGTGCGGCTGTAACGTGACGGCCATCACCGACGCCCTGGGCCACACCACAACCATGACTTACGATGGGCGCAACAACCTCACCAGCCAGACCGACGCCCTGGGCCATACGACTTATTACGAATACGACGAGCACAACAATCTGATCACCGTCACCAATCCCCTGGGCGGCGTGACCAGCTACACCTACAACGATTATGGCCAGGTAACCAGCGTCACCGACGAGAACGGCCAGACGACTTATTACGGCTACGACTCCCTGGGCCAGAGGATAGCCATTACCGATGCCCTGGGCGCGGTGACCCGCTTCGGCTACGATGCGGTGGGGAGGTTGATCACCACTACCAACCCGCTGGGGTGGGTGACGGTCAACGAGTACGACGATGGCGACCGCCTGGTGCGGGTGACGGTCAACTACCTGGCCGGCCAGCCGCAGAATTACCAGGACCAGTACAACCTGATCACCGAGTACGCCTACGACGCAGCAGGCAACCGTACCTGGGTGACGGATACCCTGGGACGGGTGACGCGCACCGAGTACGACGCGGCCAACCGGCTGGTGAAAACCACGGTCAACTACGACCCGACGCGGGGCCAGAATGCTGAGAATCAGTACAACATCATCACCGAGTACGGGTACGACGAGGTGGGCAACCAGGCCTGGGTGACGGATACACTGGGCCACGTGACGCGCACCGAGTACGACGAACTGAACCGGCCCATCACGATCACGGTCAACTACGTGGACGGCGTCTACGACCCGGCCCATCCCGACGAGGACGTCATCACCATCTACGCCTATGACGCGGTGGGCAATCGGGTGCAGGTGATAGACGCCCTGGGCCACGTGACGCGCACCGAGTACGATGAATTGAATCGGCCCATCACCGTCACCAACCCTTTATCGGGCACGACAGTGTCGGCTTACGATGCGCTGGGCCGGCTGGTGAGCACCTCGGATGCCCTGGGGCGGGTGACGACCTACGAATACGACGCTCTGGGGCGGGTGGTGACCACCACCGATGCCCTGGGCGGGCAGGTGGTTTATGCCTACGACGCAGCGGGCAATCGCACGGCCGTCACCGATGCCAACGGGCACGCCACCACGTATGAATACGATGCGCTTAATCGGCTACATCGGGTGACCGATGCCGGGGGCGGGGTGACGGAGTACGCCTACGATGCCCTGGGCAATCGCACGGCCATCACCGATGCCAACGGCCACGTCACCACGTATGAATACGATGCGCTTAATCGGTTACATCGGGTGACCGATGCCGGGGGCGGAGTGACGGAGTACGCCTACGATGCCCTGGGCAATCGCACGGCCATCACCGATGCCAACGGCCACGTCACCACGTACGAATACGATGCACTTAATCGGCTGCATCGAGTGACCGATCCCCTGTCCCGCGTTACTCGTTACACCTACGACGCCCTGGGCAACCGCCTGGCGGTCACCGACCCGTCGAGCCAGACCACGAGCTACACTTACGATGCCCGGAACCGCCTGCTGGCCGTGACCGATCCCCTGTCCCACGCGACCGGTTACTCGTACGACGCCCTGGGCAACCGCGTGCGCCAGACCGACGCCAACGGTGTAGTCACAGCCTACGGGTACGATGCCCTCAACCGGCTGATCACCGTCACCGAGAACTTCGTGGACGGCGTACCTTCCACAACCATCACCAACGTGGTGACCACATACGGCTACGACGCCGTCGGCAATCGCACAGCCGTCACCGATGCCAACGGCCACGTCACCACCTATGAATACGATGCGCTTAATCGGCTGCAGCGGGTGACCGACCCGCTGGGAAACACCACGCAGTACGCCTACGACGCGGTGGGCAATCGCACTGTGGTCACCGACGCCAACGGGGCGGTGTTGCACTACATCTACGATGGCGCCAACCGCCTGACCACCATCCAGTACCCGGATTCCAACGTGCAGTACGCCTACGACGGGGTGGGCAACCGCGTGGCCATGACCGACACCACGGGCACTACCACCTACGTCTACGACGCGGTGAATCGGCTCATCCAGACCACCGACGGCGCGGGCCAGGTGGTGAGCTACGACTACGATGCGGTGGGTAACCGCACACAACTGGTCTACCCGGCGGGGCAGGTGGTGACCTACACCTACGACGCGGCCAATCAGTTGACGGGGGTGACCGACTGGGATGGGCAAAACGTCAGCTACACCTATGACGCTGCCGGGCGGCTGACGGGTGTATCCCTGCCCAACGGGACGACCACCACCTACACCTACGACACTGCCGGGCGGCTGGTGAATCTGACCCACAGCCGGGGGATAGAGGTACTGTCGGCCTTCACCTACACGTTGGACGCGGTGGGCAACCGCATCCAGGCGGTGGAGACCATACGCGAGCCGGGAGGCACGGCCTTCCTGCCGGGCGCCGAGTACGGGCTGGTTTCGAACGACGAGGTCTTACCGGTGGCCGCCCGGCTGCCCGGTCTGAGCGCTTTGCTGCCCCCGGGACAGGTCACTCCCACGCTCACTTCCACTCCCACACCCTTCTTCACTCCCACACTCCCTTTTACTCCCACACCATCCTCTACTCCTTTGCTCACGCAGGCCACCGAGGCCCCGGCCACCATCGTGCTCAAGGCCGATCGCGCCGAGATGTACGCCAACGGGCAAAGCCGGGCAGCCATCCTGGTGCAGGTCTTCGACGCCCAGGGACAGGCCGTGGCCGACGGCACGGCCGTCACCCTGAGCACCGACCGGGGCAAGTTGACGCCCGAGCACACCACCACCCGCGACGGGCAGGCCTGGGTTACTCTCACTGCCGGCACCGACCCCGGCCCGGCGACCATCACCGCCCAGGCCGGCGATGCACGCGGCCAGGCGGTGGTCACCCTCGTTTCGCCCCCGACAGGTAGCCTGCGCGTGACCATCAGCCGGGCGGCGGACCCGGCCGGGGCTGCCCTGGCCGAGGCCACCCGCCATCCCTTGCAGGGCGAGACCGACGGCACGGCGCTGGTCGAGGACACCGCCTACCGCGCCCGCTTCACTGTCGGAGGGCTGGAATTCGTTCTCAAGAGCAGGGGCAAGGGCGAGAAAGCGCGGCTGGGCATCTCCCTGGAGCAGGTACGCCTGGGGGAGACTGTCCTCTACGAGGCGGGCACGGGGGAGCGACGGCCACCGGCGGCGCGGGGCAACCGCGCCCACTACCCGCGGGGGGAGATGGTGATCGAGGAATACGCCGCCCTCGACGCCGGGGTGGAGCAGAGCTTCATCATCACCCGCCTGCCAGCCGGTGCTTCACAGGACCTGGTGATCGAGCTGGCCCTGCAAACCGACCTGAAGCCCGCTGTAGGGGCGCAGCGTGCTGCGCCCCTACCCACCGATGCGCAGGGCATCGTCTTCCTGGACGGCGAGGGCCAGGAGGTGCTAGCCTACGGCCGGGCCACGATGCGCGACGCCTCCGGGCGGGAGACGATGGCCCGGCTGGCCCTGGAGGGAACGCGGCTTTCGCTCACCGTGCCGGGGGAGTGGTTGGCCGGGGCGACTTATCCGCTGCTGGTTGACCCTCTGATCGGCGATCCTGTGCTGGTGTGTGGCGGAGGGCAATACAGTGGAGATCCAGCAGTTGCCTACAACTCGGAGGACGACGAGTGGCTGGTGGTCTGGAAAGACGGGCGGGATGGGGGTGACAAAAACCTCTACGGACGACGAGTGCGTTCCGACGGGACTCTGGCCGGCGACGACTTTGCCATCGTCACCGTCAGCGGTCTTCAAGGGTGGCCAGCAGTGGCCTACAACCCCGCCGCGGGCGAGTACCTGGTCGTCTGGCAGGATGCCCGGGTCAGCGGCGAATGGCACGTCTACGGCCAGCGGGTGGCGGCCGATGGCACGCTGGTGGGCTCGGAGATAGCCATTTATGCCGCCCCCTATTACCAACTGGGCCCGGCTGTGACCTATCAACCGGCGACGGAGGAATGGCTGGTGGTGTGGCATGGTCAGCGTCCCGATGGCATTCGGGTGTATGGGCAGCGCATCTCCTCTGCGGGCGCGCTGGTGGGGTCCAACTTTGTGATCTCCCAGCAGGGCTACTCACACCGTGGGCCGGACGTGGCGGCCAACCCGCAGGCCGGGGAGTATCTGGCCGTGTGGCACATGCACACCAACGACTTGAACTACTCGCTACGCGCCCGGCGGGTGCAGGCTGACGGGACGCTGTTGGGAGATGAGATGATCATCGCCGCTGCCGGTAAGGATTCGCCTGAGCCGCGGGTGGAGTACAATGGCAAAGACGACGAATACCTGGTCGTCTGGCAGGACGACCGCAACGGCAACTGGGACATCTACGGCCAGCGGGTGTCGGCCGGCGGTGAACTGCTGGGGAACAACTTCGCCATCTCCTCCCTGGCCGGCGACGAGACCCGGCCCTCGCTGGCCTGGGACGGGAACAGCGAGCGCTACCTGGTGGGCTGGCAGGGATGGGGGCTGGGGCAGCGCGTCTGGGCCGATGGCACCCTGGACGGGGGGCCCATAGACCCCTCCGCGTCGGTAAATTCGCCGGACCACGCCTACGGTGAGATTTCGGGCATCATCCTGGGCGTGGGGGAGATCTACGGTGACATCTATGCCCAGCGCTACGCCATCCCCGTAGCCCGCTTCAGCGCCACGCCGCTATCGGGCACCGTGCCTTTAACCGTGACCTTCAGCAACCAGTCGCTGCCCACGGTGGGGCTGGATGGCTTCGAGTGGGCCTTTGGCGACGGGGCGACGAGCGCGGAAGAAAGCCCGACCCACGTGTACACGGCTACCGGCGTCTACACCGTGGAGCTGACGGTGAGCAGTGGTGAGGAGAGCGACACCGCGACGAAGACCGGATACATCACCGTCACCGGGGAGGGGCCAGCCGCACCGGTAGCCAATTTCAGCGCCGAGCCGCTCTCGGGCACCGTGCCCCTTACGGTGACCTTCACCAACCAGTCCAGCGGCGAGATCACCGCCTACGAGTGGGCCTTCGGCGACGGGCTGACGGACACCATCACCCATCCCGTGCACGTTTACGCCACCACGGGCGTGTACACCGTGTCCCTCACCGCCACCGGCCCCGGCGGGACGGACACCCTGACGCGGACCAACTACATCACCGCCACCGCGCCGGAAGTGGTGGAGACGCGGGTCATCAGTTATACGTATGACCCGCTGTATCGCCTGACCTCCGCCGAGTACTCCACCGGCGAGTCTTTCCAGTACGTCTACGACGCGGTGGGCAACCGGCTGGCGATGACGACGAGTAACGGGTCAACGAGTTACGAGTACGACGCCGCCAACCGCTTGACAAATGTGGACGGTGTGCCGTATACTTGGGACAACAACGGCAACCTGCTCAGCGACGGCACGCGCACATTCCAGTACGATTACGCTAACCGGCTCGTGCAGGTAGTGAGCGGCACCTTGACAACCGAGTTCACCTACAACGGTGACGGCCACCGCGTGGCCAAGACCGTGAACGGCACCCAGACCCGCTACACCCTCGACCCTGCGATGGGCCTGGTGCAGGTGCTGGTAGAGGTGACGGGTGGCGAGGCGACGACCTACCTCTACGGCCTGGACCTGCTGGCCGAGGAGACCACCGCCTGGGCCTGGCACCTGAACGACGGGCTGGGAAGTGTACGCCAACTGGCCGATGATGCGGGGCAGGTAACGCTGGCGCAGGGGTACACGCCCTTTGGCGTCCTGCTGTGGTACGAGGGGAGCGCGGCCAGCGCCTACGGCTACACCGGGGAGCAGGAGGATGCCAGCACGGGATTGGTGTTCCTGCGGGCGCGGTACTATGATCCGAGGACGGGGCGGTTCATCAGCAAGGACCCGTTCCCCGGGTACGTCCGTGAACCACAAACCCTGAACCTGTACGTCTACGTCACCAACAATCCGCTGGGACACGTGGACCCCGCCGGACTACAGGGCGAGGATTGGCTGTACCACCTATCCGCGTTCATCACCGGAGGCTTGACCCAGTTCTCACTGGACATGACCCTCGTTCCTCAGGATGCTCCGCCTGGTAGCTACTGGCTAGAGGCCCAGCCTGTATCTTTCCAATGGGGAAGACTGGGTGGACGATTAGGCAGCACCCTCGCCGGGCTTCTTGAGATGTGGTCAGGCGGGAACCTGATACTTGGTGGGGGACTGACAGTTGGTGTATCACCGGCAGTTCCACCTGCGGTGGCAGTAGGTGGTGGGGAACTCGTCGCCGGGACGGCGCTGGTCGGGCACGGCACGCTGGTAATCCTCCACAATGTGGACCCGCGCAATCAGATCGCGATGGCCACGGGAGGATGTGGAAGTGATCAGGGGGACACTTCCGAGGGGCATGGCGGTGGAAACGTGCGGCCGAGAGTATCCAGGTCGGATGGTGGCTACGAAAAGGGCATGATGACCGATCCAGAGTTCGAAGGGGTCAAGAAGGTGGCGAAAAAGTGGAACAGACCTATTGACATCTGTGGAGGCTTCGCGGAGACCGAAAGAGGGTTGATCAATCGCGCTGCTAACGATGCAAGTGTCCCAGAATGGCGTCGTGGAAAGCTGCCAACGTGGACTGGCGACCTGGATGTCTCGCAGATTACATTTGAAGGGCTGCCTCCTGAGCAGGCGGCACAGTTGCGAGCAGATTTGTTGGATGCCTTCAAGGATGCCGGGGTCACGACTATTGACTGGAGGGGATACAGTACAGACCTGTACCCTGCAGGTCCCATGAATCCCGAAGGGCAGCCTTATGGCAGTATCAGATTCTACCCGGATGGAACAACCCGTCGCGTTCTTGGTCCCTGGCAGTAGTCAGAAGGTTTGGGGGAGGAGATGAACATGGTAAAGATTGATTGGGTTGAGATTCCGGCCGGCGAGTTCTTGATGGGGCTCTCAGAGCAGCAAGTCAAACAACTGCGCGAGAAGCTGCCTGCGAACGAGTACCTCAAAGAGGACTTCTATCACGCTGTGGATTTCACCAGTGAAACATCTCAACGGGTGATCAAGCTGGATACCTTCTACATCGCCCGTTTTCCGATCACTGTTGGGCAGTACAACGAATTCGTCGCCACAGGCCATCCGTACGCCTATCCGTATGGCAGCCGGATTCACATGGGGGATCTCCCCAACTACCCCGAAACTACCGTCTGGCACCACGCCGATGCATTCTGTCACTGGATTGGTGGACGGTTGCCCACGGCGGCGGAATGGGAGAAGGCAGCGCGCGGCACCGACGGGCGGCTCTATCCCTGGGGCAACGAATGGGATGAGAGCCGTGGCAACTTTTCCCGAGACCTGACTCCGCCGCACGCTCGCGACGGAGATTGGCCAGGCTATCCCCTCACGCCAGTGGATGCCTATCCTGGCGGCGTCAGTCCCTATGGAGTGTGGGATATGATGGGCAATGTACGTGAGTGGACACTCACTTTTGAGTATGACCCCGAAAGCAAGACTGAAGTGCCTGTTGTTAAAGGTTCTTGTGCCAAAGATAGCCCGCCGCCGCTTTGGTTCACCCACCGAGTGACCCGACATCGCAAAGGGTCGCTGATTCCTCATCTTTCCCCGCCTTATACTGGCTTCCGGCCAGTGATGGACAAGTGGCAAACGCAGTACTGGCCGGGCTTCCGCGCCGAGGCAGAATCAGGAGCGGGTGTATGAGCGCAAGGGCAGATCGTGATTCAGAGAGTTGGTTTCAAGCCGGTATAGCGGTTGCCTAAGGAGGGTAACTGGGCAGCACCCTCGTCGGGCTTCTGGAGATGTGGTCCGGTGGGAACCTGATATTGGGTGGAGGACTGACGGTTAGTGGATCAACGGCAGCTCCACCCGTGGTGGCAGTAGGTGGTGGGGAACTCGTCGCCGGGACGGCGCTGGTCGGGCACGGCACGCTGGTGATCCTCCACAATGTGGACCCACGCAATCAGATCGCGATGGCTACAGGAGGATGTGGAAGTGAGCCAGAGGCAGCTCCTCCTGATGATGCAAGTCCTTTCGGTAAATTACATGGGCCAGATAAAGGTCCAGAGATTGCACTCGGTCATTCATTTCGAGAAGAAGGCTATCCAGGTCTCGAACAGTTTGCAAGAGATCGGGGTGCGCTGTATTTTGACGAATGGCTTTATAATGGCCTACTACCTCCAGATGTAAGAAATTTTGCTGATCAATTTAGAAACGCAATGCTCAGAACTAAAAAAGCCCACTTCGCATTGGACGGCACAGGGTATCCTGATCTGTCAGATGCCTTGTACGACGGTGCGCGAGGATGGGGTCAGGGACGATATACTAACGTTGAGCTATATCAAATCCTGCATAATCGGAGCTGGTATGATAAAACCACATTCTATTTCCAGGGAAAGGTCGTACACGTACCCTTTGGTGGTCCGTAATCAGGAGGTCACGAGGATGAAATCAATAGTAGAGATCGCGGATGAGCTTGCGCTGCTGCAACGATATCGTTACATTGTTGAGCGCTACTTAGCGGGGCTGCAACGCCTGACTGTGGTCGCTTATCCTATGTGGGATATACAAGATACGGCCAGCCCGGTGTTTATTACCTTCAGGACTGTAAAGTACATCCAAATGCCCACTTATTGGGAGGAGGCGCCATTCATCCTGGGAACACCCAATGAGTGTCGGGCTCTCCTGGAGCGTATCGGCATAAAAATAGTGAAACGTCTTCCCCATCTCTTCTACGCGCAACTTCCCAAATCGCGAGTCTATGTAGTTTGTGGACACGTCGATATCTCTGACACAATGCCACCGTAGGGTGCAGTGCATCTTTGTACAACGTCCTTACCAGTGTGAGACTTGTGGTCAGTGCCACATTAACATTACAATGGGCACACACTCATCCTGCGTATTCCTATATAACGGCGATAGGACGCTGGTGACATGAGGCACTTTCCCACAGTTGGGATGCCTCGTGCTTCTTTCTTGCTCTCGGGGTTACCCCCCCTCTTTGGAGATCCGTGATATGCCGAGAATGTTTGATAAATACGTTGCGGAAGTTACCGCATTGAAAGGATATTCCTATCGACTTTGGGAATATCAAGTCTCCCTCTGCCAGTTGATAGTGCGAGCGTGTCGCCCCGATGAACCAGGACATAATGTCCATATCATTTTCCAAGATGTGAGCTACATACAAATGCCCACCCACTGGTACGAGGGTGATTTTGAGCTTGCCCCATCAGATGAGCTTTGCGTGGTGGCAGCGAAGGCTGGACGGAGTGATTATGAGAGGCTACTGCTCTTCAAAGCAAATACGCCTACTACGCCAGTCTATGTGCTTTGTAGTGTCGCTGGCATTGTACGGGATGTTGAGCCACTCTATTAACAATACAGGCGAGCTAGTGAGAAGAACAGCCTGACCCTTTGGTCGGGCTGTTTTCGTGGACTTTCGGTGGCAATGTAAAATCGGCACTCACCCGCCCTGTGAACGTTCACACCGCCAGCGGCCCCGGCGGGACGGACACGCTGACGCGGACCAACTACATCACCGCCACCGCACCGCCGGTGGTGGAGACCACGGTCATCACTTATACCTACGATCCCCTCTACCGCCTGACCTCCGCCGAGT
>JACIWR010000102.1 GCA_014360845.1 Anaerolineae bacterium | reverse complement strand
GCAAGGGGCGACGCTACGGTCCTCCAGTGACTTCCGAGGGTGGCTCAGAACCATGTCCCAAACTCGTGACGGTCACCGCGCGCGGTATTGCCAAAGATGCAACTTGGTGATATAATGGCAATGTAAGGGGAGCCAAAGCCTTCGCTGTTGATGGTGATGGGTCATTGCGTGGAAGGGAAACGGTTCCTCTTTTGCCTATACACTCGAGGCGCAGGCGGGGGTGGGTCTCGGCAATTCGGGCTGTTTAGGTGTATCTCAGAGAGGTGCCGCAGTTATGCTCAACGAATTGTACGACCCACTCATTGAGTTAAACAAATCGGATTTGCTACCCATCATCCTCCATGAAATGCGCGCGCCGTTGAGTAACATCAACGCATCTATTGAGATGCTGTTGCACTCCGCGGTGGACGAGAGGACCCATCGAGAAATACTGGAAATCATGGGGACTCAAAGCGCGCGTCTGACCCGCCTCGTAGAAGAGTTCTTTGACGTCGTTGTCTTGGAGAATAATGGGATTCGCCTGGACCTCCAACCGCTCGCCTTGGGACCCCTGGTGAGAGAGGTGGTGAAGTCCTTCTGCTACCCCGTTTCCACACACCGTTTTGATGTTCAGTTGCCGCCTGGACTTCCTCTCGTTTTGGGTGACCGGAACAAAGTAGAGACCATTCTCCGCAACCTTATCGGCAATGCGATGAACTACTCCCCTGAGGGGACGCTGATCACTATCGGTGGCGAAGATCGGGCCGAGGGAGTGGTCGTGTCCATTAGCGACCAGGGGACAGGTATTCCTTCGGACGCTCTGACGAGGATTTTCGACCGCTTCTACCGCGTGGAAGATTCTTCTGTGCCCAGAGTGCGCGGTATGGGGCTGGGATTGCACATTGCCAAGCTGTTGGTAGAAGCTCACAACGGAGAAATTTGGGTCGAGAGCAAAGTTGGAGAGGGTTCCACGTTCAGCTTCCTCTTGCCCAAGCTCAATTTGGAAGATGCGCCATGACGAAAATCCTGATCATTGATGACGACGAAAAGCTGGCTCGTTTGGTGCAGCTATTCCTGCAACAGCAGGGCTATGAAGTCCATGTGGCTTCCTCCGGATTACAAGGTTTACAACTGGCCTACGACCTGCACCCGGATCTGGTGGTGCTGGACATCATGATGCCCGGCATGGATGGGTGGATGGTCTGCAGTCGGCTGCGCGATGTCTCGGAAGTGCCCATTATCATGCTGACGGCCAAGGACGGCGAGCGCAATATCGTGGAAGGGCTGGAGTCGGGCGCCGACGACTATGTGGTCAAACCGTTCAGCATGGCCGAGCTATTAGCGCGCATTCGTGCTTTGCTACGCCGGGTGACTCAGGACTCTCGCGTGGAGGAGATGAAAGTTTTCGACAATGGCGAATTGGTGATCAACTTCTCCAAGCGCGAGGTCATCGTGCGGGGCAAAACGGTCAGCCTGACCCCCACAGAGTTCGAGCTCTTATCTTGCCTGGTGAAGAATGAGGGCCGGGTTCTGCCTCACAAAGTGCTCTTGCGGCAGGTGTGGGGTGATGAATACGTGGGCGAGACGCAATACCTGAAGTTGTACATTCGTTATCTGCGACAGAAGATCGAGCGTGATGCCAGCAACCCGGAGTATATCCTGACTGAGTGGGGTGTGGGTTATCGTTTCGAGGGAGGATAGCTGCTCGAAAGCCGAACGTGACCTGGGAACAGAGATTGACGGCGGTTCGACAAGGGGGAGGAACCTGAGCACTGAGTTTGTGGGGAGGGGGCTATGATTATGGCTCCCTTTTTGTTACCCGGCGACTGAGGCCGATACCCCCCAAGAGCGAAATGCTCCCCAAAGCGTTTTCCTGTTGACATTTTTGTTAAAACGTTGCATAATATGAAAGAGAGTTGGGTGTGCACCTATCCAGCACCGGCTCTTCAGGCCAGTGCGATCTTGGCAAGAGAGTTAGCTTGGGAGGGGCTGTGAGCATTTGTTAAGGAGATCGCTTATGAGCGAGATCAGTTTGAGAGAGTACCGCGCACGCGCCAAGGAGCTATTGGATACCGGGAAGCATGACCAGGCCATAGTCATCTGTCAGCACATCTTACGTCATTATCCCAAGGACGTGATGACGTATCAACTGTTGGGAGAGATATGTCTGGACAGGCACGACTATTCCCAGGCGATAGACTTTTTCCAGCGAGTGTTGAGCGCCGATCCGGAGAATTTTATCGCCCGCGTTGGATTGAGCATCTGTTACGAAGAGGGTGGATCCCTGGACGAAGCCATCTGGCAGTTGGAGCGTGCTTTCGAGCTGAATCCTGGCAGCGTAGAGGTGCGGAATGAACTGCGCCGTCTGTATGGCTTGCGCGATGGCGGCGAGGTGGCCAAAATCAAGCTCAATGCGGGGGCGCTGGGTCGTCTTTATGCCAAGGGTGAATTCTTTCAGTTGGCGGTGAACGAGTTCCGGTCCTTGCTGGAGGAAGACCCCCAGCTTGTGGATATTCAACTGGCGCTGGCCGAAACCCTGTGGCGCGATGACAAACGCACGGAGGCCGCTCAACTTTGTTCAGACATCCTAGAAAAGCTGCCCAATTGCTTGAAAGCCAACCTCATCCTGGCCGACATCCTGATGAAGGGCGAGCATCCGGAGGAAGGCGAGGCTAAACTTACCCTGGCGCGGGAACTTGACCCCGCCGGTACTCTCGCACAGGAATTGCTGGGCGAGCTATCACCCCTCCCGCCAGCCCAGGCTATGCTTCCCCCTTTGGACGAGGCTCAATTAGCCGCCGTCGCGCCCGAGCCGACCCCAGCCCCCACTGAACGGGAAGAAGCGCTCGAGGAAGAGGAAGAAGTGGAATGGCTTCAAGAACTGGAGGAGGCCCCGCTTCAAGAAGCGGCTCCCGCTGCCGAAGAAGCTGAGGCCCCCGACTGGTTACTCGCTTTGCGCGCCGGTGCTGTGGAGGCCGAGGCCGCAGAAGAAGTGGCTGCCGAGGCGGAAGAGGAAGAAATCGCCCTCGAAGAAGCTGAGATACCGGCCTGGTTACAGGAGCTGCGGCAAGAGCAGCCTGAGGAAGAGGCAGCGCCCTTTGTGGAGGAAGTGCCCGTAGAGGCGGAAGAAGCAGCGATCGGTGCGCCGCCCCCGGTGAGCGAGGCCGAAGGCGAGGAGGGCGAGATGGAAATCCCGGAGTGGTTGCGCGGGCTGGGCGAGGAGGAGGCAGAGGCGGAAGCAGAAGAAGTGCCCGCCGTGACCGGATTGCCCGTAGCTGAACCGGCGGAAGAGATTCCGGAGTGGCTGCAGCAACTCAAACCTCAGGCCGCGGAGGAAGAAGAGACCCCTCCAGCCGCCGAAGCGGAAGAAGAAGAGGAAATCCCCGCCTGGCTGCGTGAACTCCGAGAAGAACTCCCTCCCGAAGAGGAGGAAGCCGAAGCAGAAGAAGCAGAAGTACCCACCTGGCTACAGGAATTGGCCGCTGAGCCTGTTGAGGAAGAGGAGCCTGTGCCAGCGGTGAGCGGTGCAGAAGGTCTCCCGCAGGAACCCTCTGCTGAGCCAGCGGAAGAGATTCCGGAATGGCTTCTCGCCCTTAAGCCCGAGGAAGCCGAAGCCGAGGAACCCATACCACCTGAACCGGTGGCGGAAGCGGAGGAAGAAGCGGTCGAAGAAGTGGCAGAGGTGACCGCAGAAGAGCCGAGCGCTGAGGCTGGCGAAGGGCTGATCGTAGAGCAATTACCACCCGGAGCAAGCTTTGAGGAACTGGTCGCCGAGGTCGCCCCGGAGCTGGCGGATCAATTGCCCCAGTGGATGGAGGCAGGAGAAGCGGAGAAAGAGGCGGCGGTGGCAGAGGCTGAACCGCCAGCCGCCGAAGAGGAGCTCCCTGAATGGCTGCGGGAGGCCGAACCGCTGGCCGAAGAAGAGATGGCCGAACAGCTACCCAGCCTCGAGGCCGAAGAGGCCGAGATCGCAGAAGAAGCCGCCGTGGCCGAAGCACCTGCCCCCGCGACAGAAGAACTCCCCGAATGGCTGCGGGGCCTGGCCGAGGAGGAAGAAGTAGTAGCCCTCACCGAACCCCCTGCCGTGGTCGAGGAGGAACTGCCGGCCTGGCTGGCTGAGGAACAAGAGGAACCAGAACTGGCCGAAGAGGTGACCCCAGCCGAAGCACCGGCCATGGAAGCAGCAGAAGAAGTCGAAGAAGAAGTGCCACCCTTCGCCGCCCCCGTAGCGGAAGTTGAACTCGAGGGCGAGGTTGAGGAAGAGCCAGAATGGTTGCGTGACCTGCGTCGAAAAACCGTGGAAGAACCCTTAGCTGCGGAACCCGGCGCGGCAGAGATGCCGGAGTGGTTGCAGGAGCTGGAACCGGCCCTTCCTGAAGAGGAGATAATGCCCCCTGCTGCCGAAGTGCCGGAAAAAGTCCTCGAAGAGACAACGCTACCGGAAGAAATACCCGAGTGGCTGCGGGAGGTGCGGGAAGCCTCGGCGGCGTTGGAAGAAGAAGCCGCTGGCGCCGAAGTTGAAGCCATCCCGCCTATGCCAGCCGGTGAGGGCGTTCCGGAATGGTTGCGTGAACTGAAGCCGGTCATACCCGGCGAAGAGCTGGTCGAAGGGGTTATCACCACAGCTCCAGAAGTGGGTGAAGGTGCTGAATGGCTGCGTCAGGTTGAAGAGGCCGAGGAAGCGCCGACGGCGGAGGAAGAAGCTCCCCCGGTCGAAGCCGAGAGGGAAGAGGCTGAGCGAGAGGGTATACCACCCTGGCTGCAAGAAATGCGAGCCGTTGAAGAAATCGTTCCCTCTGAAGCGGCGGAAGCAGAGCCCCCTGCGATAGGATTGGGCGCGGAGGAGGAAGAGGAAGAAGCGCCGGAATGGCTGCGCGAGCTGGAGGCCGAAGTAGAGAAGCTTCCGCCGGAGCTGTTTGCCCCCGCCGTCGAGGAAGAAGCAGCGCCTGAGGAGGAGGAAGAAGCCCCGCTGCCGGCGGAAGTGATGGAAGAGATCGAGGAACTGGAAGAATTCCCGCCGGAGCTGTTCGCTGCCGAGGAAGAAGAACTCGTAACCGCCGAAGAGCCGACCGTGGCCGCTCCACCGCCACCAGCCGAGGTGGAACTGGAAGAATTCCCGCCAGAGCTTTTTGTCCCGCCTGAGGAAGCCGCCGTCGCTCCGACCGAGGTCGCACCGCCCCCGGTGGAAGCAGTGGAAGAAGAAGTGGTCGAAGAGGCGGTGGAGGCCGTACCACCCGTGGCCGAAGAGACCGCGGAGGAGTCCGCCATCCGCCAGGCCGAAGCCAGAGTCGCGGCTGACCCCCATGACCACCATAGTCGCCTGGCCTTGGCCCGGGCCTACCGCGACGCTGCGCGCTGGGCGGATGCCCTGGCCCAATACGAGCAATTGGTCAAAGCTGGGGCGCTGGTGGATGCCGTCATCGCGGACATGGAGCAGGTGGTTGAAGAACAACGCGCCGATCACACAACCTACATGGTCCTGGGCGATGCCTACATGAAAGACGGACGTCTGCAACTGGCCCTGGCCGCGTATCGAGAGGCTATGGCCAGGCTGTGATCCGAGACATACGAGCGTAGTCCGCCCCGCTTTCAGTGGCCGGACTACGCTTTAATTTTGCCGTAGCTGTGGGGCTGAAGTCCCTGCGCTGAGAGGGCGAAGCCCCCTTCGACGGGCTCAGGACATGCTGCAGGGATGGACTGAGTAGCCCTGCCGCATCCGCGTCGGGCCACGGGCCCGACCTGAAGCACGTACTTGACAGCATTTTGCCATCATTTCATCATCATTACGAAACACAAGGAGGTTACGTGGAAAGAACACTGTTCATCATCAAACCCGACGCTGTACAGCGGGGACTGATAGGAGAGATAATCACCCGCCTGGAGCGTCGTGGCCTGCGTTTGGTGGCGATGAAAATGATTCGCATGTCCGAGGAACTGGCTCGTCGCCACTACGCGATTCACGAGGGCAAACCCTTTTTCGAACCGTTGGTGGCTTACATCACCTCTGCGCCAGTGGTAGTGATGGTCTGGGAAGGACCGAAGGCTATCGAAATCGTGCGGCGCACGATGGGAGCCACGAATCCCGCCGAAGCAGCCCCGGGCACTATCCGCGCCGACTATGCTTTGGAAATCGGGCGCAACCTGGTACACGGTTCCGACGGCCCGCAGACGGCGGTGACCGAGATCAATCTCTTCTTCACGCCGGAGGAGATTCTATCCTGGGAGCGGGATACGGATCGCTGGATTCTGGAATAGGCGCTTTGTGGCGTTGAACATGCAGACCCCTGAGGTGTTTCCGCTCAGGGGTCTGATTTAATCTCACCGTAGGGCGGGTGGGCTCGGTTTACTCGGTCAATCTGATGAACTGCAGAAGCTCTCTCTGGCAACGGGCCGGTTTTATCGGTCGCGGAGGAGAGCCCTACTCGCCGCTTCGGACTCGTAGGTCGGGTTGCCAACCCGCCCCACGTTCTCGCGGAGTTCAACTCCGCGAGAACAGGGAATATACGCCATCTTTTTGAGGGGATGAAGGGTGGGGACGAATTTGGATAAGGTTGTCGTGCTTACCGGGGCAGGCATCTCCGCCGAGAGCGGAGTGCCCACTTTTCGCGGCGAGGCGGGTTTGTGGCGCACCTACCGACCGGAAGACCTGGCCACCCCTTCCGCTTTTCGCCGTGACCCGGCCCTGGTATGGGAATGGTACAACTGGCGGCGGGAGTTGGTCGCCCGCTGCGAACCCAACGCCGCCCATCGCACCTTAGTGGAGATGGAGCGGCATATCGAGGACTTCGTGTTGATCACCCAAAACGTGGATGGTCTGCACCAGCGGGCGGGCAGCCGCCGGGTCTTGGAGCTGCACGGTAGCCTGTGGCGCATGCGCTGTACGGTCGAGGATCGTGTGGTGGAGGATCACCAGGTGCCGTTGCCGTCTATCCCACCCCGGTGTCCTTGTGGTGCGCTCATGCGCCCCGATGTGGTCTGGTTCGGCGAAAGCCTCCCGTCCGAGGTGCTCTCCGCGGCGCATGACGCCGTCCGGCGCTGTCGCCTGCTGTTGGTGGTGGGCACTTCTGGTGTGGTCTATCCTGCCGCCGCACTGCCCCAGTTAGCGCACCACGCTGGAGCTCGCGTGGTGGAGTTCAACGTGGAGCGCACCCCCATCTCGGCCTATGCCGATGAGGTCATCCTCGGCCCGGCGGCGGTGGCGTTGCCGCGTTGGTGGGCTGCGTTCATCTCTGCTGCAAAATCCCTCACTGCAACTTGACCACCACCCGCGCCTCGTTCCACATCTCCTCCAGGCGGTAATAGGCGCGCACTTCGGGGCTGAAGATATGGATGATCACTCCCCCGTAATCCAGTATCACCCAGCCCGAATCGGGCTCACCATCCACGTGCAGCGGAATGGCCCGCAGGTCGTGTTTGACTTGCGTTTCGATTTCTTCGATGATGGCTTTGATCTGCCGTTCGCTATCTCCGCTGGCCAAGATGAAATAGTCGGCCAACAAGGACACGGGGGTAATGTCGAGCAGCAGGATGTCTAAGCCTTTTTTCTCGACGATAATGTCTACAGCTTTGTGAGCTAACTCCAGAGATTGCAGTGTTCCACCTCCTTGGATGTTGTCCTTTTTTAACACCACATGTCATTGCTCGGATAGGTTCCGAGCCGTTGGGCTTTGTTCTGGCTCTTCAGCATACTGCTGACGACTGCTCGGTTTGAGAACCGGCCCGGTCATGCTGAAGGCCCTCACCTGATTGCCGCCCTGGCGTTTGGCTACATACATGGCCTGGTCGGCAGCGTCAATGAGGTCAGAAGCGCTCTGCGCATCGTCGGGGTAGGTGGCCACACCCAGGCTGAAGCTGACCCCAGGCAGATCGTAATTCTTCCTCAAATCCTCGGTGACCATCTCGGTGACCCAGCTTAGCAGTTCATTGGCTATCTCGATAGATTGCTCGATATCTACGTTGGGCAGGATAATCGTGAACTCGTCACCACCGTAGCGAGCCACTTCGCCATTCCATTCGCGAACGCCCATGGCCAGGGCGCGGGCGATGCTGATCAACACCTGGTCGCCGGTGCGGTGGCCATAGGTGTCGTTGAAAACTTTGAACTTGTCTACCTCAAACATGAAGAGGGAGACCGGTTGGCGCTTCATTTGGGCTTCGCGCAGTGTCTTGCGCAGGCTCTCCTGGAAGTAGCGGTGGTTGTATATGTTGGTCAGACCGTCGAGATCGGCCATGCGCTGGGCTTTGTTGTGCAACCGAGCGTTTTGGATGGCTAAAACAGCGGATTTGGCCAATCCCGAAAGCATCTCCAGGTCACTGGGGGTCACCGTTTTTCGGTCGTCGCAATCCACGACTAACACCCCAATGCGTCCTGTTTCCCCGATGAGGGGAGTGGCGATCTGCAATATGGGCCTTTGTGCCATCAGGGGTGAGCCTTGCGAGCCATCCACGATGAAAGGCCGGTCCGCCTTAAGCAGCGCAGCGAAGAGTTGTTTATCCAAGTGAAGGGGGGGCAACTCAGAGTTACCGTCCTCATCGGTGGGCGTGGAGTCCCGGTTGCTGAAGTACTCCTCCGCGATGTCCGCGGTCTTGCCGTCAGGGGTGAGGAGCAAAGCCGCGCGGCGGAAGCCGAGAATCTTGGAGGAAGCTTCCACGATTCGTTGTAGAGTGTTTCCCGATTGAAGATCGTGCACCGCCAGGCCCAATTCCTGGAGGACGGTTAACTCGCTGACTTTCTCCTCCAGTTGAGTGGCGTGCTCTTGCTCGGCGCGGAGCTGGTCACGCACTCGCTGGACGAGGAGACCGGTCGCTATGGCGGTGCCCATGAGCACACCTACAGCGAGAATCATTTGCTCAACCAGACTGAACTCCACGAACCAGAAAAAAGCGACCAGCCCGGTCAGTACACTGTCGAGGATTCCCAGGCGAATGGTCGCCTGGGAGTTCAACTCCAGAGCTGCGCTGGCGAGGGAGAGGGCGTATAGGATGAGATAAAGGTTGATAGGGCCGCGGAGGCCCAGGATGATAGCCGTGTTTAGTACTGCGTCTATGCCTGTGATGCTATAGCGGATTCGCTGTGGTAACTCACCTCTTTTGAGGGAAAAGAAGCTGAGGACAGCGTTATAGAGCACGGCGAGGCCCCACGCAACCCAGCCAATCGCGCTTGTCTCCGGGTCGGCGTTGGTGAGCAGGAGCAGCATCGCCACGCCCACGGTGGTCCAGCGCAGGATTTGCTCTTCTCGCCGGAAGTTGATTTTCGTCAGATGGGTAGAACTGGTATCGGTCACTGCTGTCTCTCGAAATCAAAACAACGCACAAGCGTATCTTCTCCAAAATGTAGGGGCGAATCCTTGCGGTCGCCCAGGCGGGCAGGCGCAGGCCCTGCCCCAAATTATTGAGAAGATACGCACAATCTCTGTGCTGTTGTGACGTATATACATTTTAGCACACTTGTACAGATATTTCAACCCTTTCGGAAAGCGATTGCTTGGTCAGACCCAGAGCCTGCCTTCAGCGGGCTTGAGCTGCTCAGTCCGGAACTGGAAGCTCCGGGCAGCAGGGCTTCGTCGCTGTGCGCTCTCAGCGTAACCCTTAACCTGCCCCGAAACTGAAATACACTCGGAGATGAGGAAGTATTTCACTTCTGGGGCAAGTTTGCACCGTGTAGCACCTTGTAGGAGCGCGCCCCTACAGCGGCGGCGGGTAGGGCTCTCTGCCCTCCACAATCAGCACCGCCTGTTACACGGCGGTGCGTCCTCAGCCCGACCCCAAGCCGTCATGCACCCTCGCGGCAAGGCTCTTTTCAATATTCTAACTTTGAAAAGCCCTACCCTCGCGGTGATGTGTTGACACGGCTCCTTGAAAGTGCTATACTGAAATTGCCTCAGGCAAATGGGGGGAACATAGCAGCTTCGATGCCCCGGTTTCGAGATGCACGAAAATGGAGGTGGCGAAGATGGTGGAGAACATCCATTGGCTGGGCCACGACAGCTTTCGCGTGGATGGGCCGGTAACGATTTACGTGGACCCGTGGCAGGTGCCTGCCGGCGCGCCTCAGGCTGATCTGGTCCTGATCACCCATGATCATTACGATCACTGCTCACCGGAGGACGTGAGGCGGATCAGTAAGGCGGATACGGTAGTGGTGACCGTTGCTGCCGCGGCCAAGAAGCTCAAAGGCGACGTGCGCGTGGTCAGGCCCGGCGATAGCCTGACTGTGAAGGGCGTCCCCATCGAGGTGGTGCCGGCTTACAACGTCAACAAGCGCTTTCATCCCAAGAGCGCCGGGCATGTGGGCTTTGTCTTCACTGTAGGGGGGCAACGCATCTATCACGCCGGTGATACCGATTTCATCCCGGAGATGAAGAACTTGCAGGTGGACATCGCCCTGTTGCCGGTGAGCGGCACCTATGTGATGACCGCCGCTGAGGCTGCTGAGGCGGCCCAAGCCATCAAGCCTCAGGTGGCCATCCCCATGCACTACGGGGAGATCGTCGGCAGTAAATCCGATGCGGAGCGCTTCCGCGAACTCTACACCGGTGAGGTTGTCGTCCTGCCGCTGGAGCGATAAAAGAACTCCCGCAGGGTGCAGACCCCAAGAGCACTAACTTTTGGGCTCAAAGGCGGTGTGTGTCCGCCGTTTTCCTGCCGAAGCGAAAAGTCAGCGCGTTGGGGCGAGTACTCTGCGGGAGTTGCTTCCTACGCCGCTTTGTCCAGCTCTATTTCAATGCGTCGCCCTTGTTTATCGTATAGGATTGGCGCGGCTGTTCCCCGGATGACATCAACGGTGACTTCGCAGCGAGCTATATCCTCTCGCCCGGGCAACTCGTACATCGTCTCCAGCAGCCGCTCTTCGACGATGGCCCGCAAGCCGCGCGCGCCGATTTTGCGCGCCAGCGCCCGGCGCGCGACCTCTCGTAGCGCCTCGTTGGTGAACACCAATTCCACCCCCTCTACCTCGAACAGCTTTTGGAACTGGCGGACGATGGCGTTCTTAGGCTCTACCAGAATGCGGTACATCATCTCCTCGTCCACCGGGTCCACACTGACAACCACCGGCAGACGTCCCACGAACTCGGGTATCATCCCGTACTTCAGCAGGTCATCGGGGATCACCTGGCGCAGAAGACGGGCGTTACGCTTGAGTTCGCGGAGAGTGTGACGCACCTCTCGGTCCTCTTCGCTGAGGGCTTCCTCGTCGCTGCTTATCTCGTGCAGATGGGACCTGCCGCTGGAGTCGCGCACAAACCCCATGCGCCCTTTGGTGCCCACCCGCTCGGCGATAATCTTCTCCAGGCCGTCGAACATCCCTCCGCAGATGAAGAGGATTTTCGAGGTGTCGAGTTGGATAAATTCCTGGTGCGGGTGTTTGCGCCCGCCCTGAGGCGGTACATTGGCTACCGTGCCCTCGATAATCTTGAGCAGGGCTTGTTGCACCCCCTCCCCCGACACATCGCGGGTGATGGAGGGGTTGTCGCCGCTCTTGCGCGCGATTTTGTCAATCTCGTCAATGTAGACTATGCCCCGCTCGGCGCGGGCGGTGTCCATATCGGCCACCTGCAACAGACGCAGCAGGATATTCTCCACATCCTCGCCGACGTAGCCCGCCTCTGTCAGGGAGGTGGCGTCGGCGATGCAGAAGGGCACATCCAGGAATTTGGCCAGCGTCTGAGCCAGCAGGGTCTTGCCGCACCCCGTGGGGCCGATGAGCAGGATGTTGCTCTTCTCCAGCTCCACGCCGTCCAGGAGCGAGCCGGTGGCTATGCGCTTGTAGTGGTTATACACGGCTACGGAGAGCACCTTCTTGGCGCGCTCCTGGCCAATCACGTATTGATCCAGGTACTCATAGATGGCCCGTGGGGTGGGAATTTGGTCAAAAACCAGCGGTTGAGTTTGATTTGTCGCCTCATCCTCATCGAGGATTTCCTGGCACAGTTCGACACATTCATCGCAGATATAGACCGCCTCGGGGCCGGCGATCAAGCGCCTGATCTCGTCCTCACTCCGGCCACAGAAGGAGCAATGCCGTTTCACTGACGATGGGGTATTACTTATCATCCTCGCCCTCTACCTCTTTGATGGGTCTGAGTACCTCGTCAATGATGCCATAAGCCA
>JACIWR010000101.1 GCA_014360845.1 Anaerolineae bacterium | reverse complement strand
TGAAAACTTTGGCAGCATTGAAAGCGGAGATAGAGCGCCGCGGCCTGGATAACGAGGTCCGAGTGATTCAGACCGGCTGCCGCGGGTTCTGCGAGCAGGGCCCGGTGATGGTGGTTTATCCGGAGGGCGTTTTCTACTGCCGGGTGCAGGCAGAAGACGTGCCCAAGCTGGTGGAGGAGACCCTGGTCAAGGGGCGAGTGGTGGAGGAGCTGACCTACAAGGAGCCAGCAACTCACCAGGCCGTCCCGCACTACAGTGAGATACCTTTCTACACCAAGCAGAAGCGCGTCGTGCTCAGCAACTGCGGTTTGATTGACCCCGAGAACATCGAGGAGTACATCGCTCGCGGCGGGTACGAGGCTTTGAGCAAGGCCCTGTTTGAGATGACCCGCGAGGAAGTCATTGATGAGGTCAAGCGCTCGGGGTTGCGAGGGCGCGGTGGCGCCGGGTTCCTCACCGGTTTGAAGTGGGAGTTTACCTATCGCGCTCCCGGCGATGTGAAGTACGTGGTCTGCAACGCCGACGAGGGTGACCCGGGCGCGTTCATGGACCGCAGTGTCATCGAAGGTGACCCCCACAGCCTGCTGGAGGGTATGATCATCGCCGCTTACGCCATCGGCGCTCAAGAGGGTTACATCTACTGCCGTGCCGAGTATCCGCTGGCCATCAAGCGGCTCAAGATAGCCATTGCCCAGGCAGAGGAGTACGGCTTGCTGGGCGATAACATTCTGGGCACCGATTTCAGCTTCCACCTGAAGATCAAAGAGGGCGCGGGGGCCTTCGTCTGCGGCGAGGAGACAGCGCTGCTGGCCAGCATCGAGGGCCGACGCGGTGAGCCCCGGCCACGCCCGCCCTTCCCGGCGGTGAAAGGGCTGTGGGGCAAACCCACTAACATCAACAACGTGAAGTCCTACGCCAATGTGCCGCGCATTATCGCCAATGGGGCCGACTGGTTCGCCTCCATCGGTATGCCGCGCAGCCCCGGTACGGCCATCTTCGCCCTGACGGGCAAGGTGAACAACACCGGCCTGATCGAGGTGCCCATGGGCATTACGATGGGCGAGATTATCTTCGACATCGGCGGGGGCATTCCCAAAGGCAAGAAGTTCAAGGCGGTGCAGACCGGTGGCCCGTTGGGTGGTTGTTTGCCGGCCCAGCACTTGAACCTGCCGGTGGATTTTGACTCCCTGAGAGACGCGGGCGCGGTGATGGGGTCCGGCGGCATGATCGTGGTGGACGAGGACACCTGTATGGTGGAGTTCTCCAAGTTCTTCCTCACCTTCGCCACGGCCGAGTCCTGCGGCAAGTGTGTGCCCTGTCGCGTCGGTGGTCGGCGCATGCTGGAGGTGCTGACCCGCATCACCGAGGGCAAGGGTCGCCTGGAGGACCTGGATACGATCAAGGAGATCGCCGCCGGGATGCAGGCCGGTGCTCTGTGCGCTTTGGGTCAGCTCACCCCTGGTCCGGTGATGTCGGCTCTGCGCTACTTTGAGGATGAGTTCATCGAGCACATCGTGGATAAGAAGTGTCGGGCGGGCACCTGCAAGGCGCTGGTTCGCGCTCGCTGCACCAACGCCTGTCCGGCGGAAGTGGATGTGCCCAGCTACGTCTCCCTGGTGGCGCAGGGGCGCTACGCCGAGGCGCTGGAGATTCACCGCCGCCGCAACCCCTTCGCTTTGGTGTGTGGCCGCGTGTGTCCGGCCTTCTGCGAATCGCGCTGCCGCCGCGGCGACATTGATGAGCCCATCGCCATCCGCTCCATCAAGCGCTTCATGGCCGATCACGAGATCGAGAAGCCGTGGACGCCGCCCATCTATGAGCCGGCCAAGGAGGAGAAAGTGGCCGTGGTCGGTGCCGGTCCGGCGGGGTTGACAGCAGCGCTGCGCCTGGCGCAGAAGGGCTACAAGGTAACCGTCTTCGAGAAGCTGCCTGTGCCGGGTGGCATGATGGCCGTGGGTATTCCCGACTACCGCCTGCCGCGCGACATCCTCAACGTGGAGATTGAGAACGTCAAGCGCGCCGGGGTGGAGATCAAGTGCAATCAGGCCCTGGGCAAGGACTTCACCATTGATAGCTTGATGGATGAAGAAGGCTACAAGGCGGTGGTGCTGGCCATCGGGGCGCACAAGAGCCGCAAACTGGGCATCGAGGGCGAGGACCTGGAGGGGGTCTACCACGGGGTGGACTTCCTGCGCGACATCGCTCTGGGTAACATGCCCGATGTGGCCGGTAAGCGGGTGGCCATCGTGGGTGGCGGTAACGTGGCCATTGACGTGGCGCGCTCGGCCTGGCGACTGGGTGCCAGCGAGGTGCACGTCATCTACCGCCGCACGCGCCAGGATATGCCCGCTTACGAGGAAGAGGTCAAAGCGGCCCAGGAGGAAGGTACAATCTTCCACTTCCTCACCAACCCCGTGCGCGTCATCGGCGCGGACGGCAAGGTGACCGGCGTTGAGGTTCAGAACCAGGTGCTGGGCGAGTTCGATAGCTCCGCCCGACGGCGTCCCGTTCCCGAGGAGGGCTCCAACTTCGTGATTGATGTGGACGTGTTGGTGCCCGCTATCGGACAGGCCACCGATGTATCTGGCGTTGATGATTCCGGTGTCGAGGTCAATCGCAACACCACCTTCGTGGTCAACGGTGCTCTGGCCACCACTCGCCCCGGCGTGTTCGCTGCCGGTGACGCGGTGAGCGGTCCGGCCACCGTGGTGGAGGCCGTGGCCCAGGGTAACCAGGTAGCCATCGAGGTGGATTACTACCTGCGCACCGGTAAAGTGGAGAAGATTCCTGTAGTGTCTGGATACGAGGTTGTCGAGCAGCAATTCAACCTGGATGACTATGCCGAGGCCAAGCGGCCAGAGATGCCCGAACTACCCGTGGAAGAACGACGCGGTAACTTCAAGGAAGTCGAACTGGGTATGGATGAGGTCACCGTTCGCGAGGAGTGCAAGCGTTGCTTGCGCTGTGACCTGGAGTGGCTGGAGTCCGAGGGATTGGCGTTTGAACCGGTGCCGGATCGGGCGCTGGTAGAAGAAGAGACGGTATAGCAGGCAAGGGGGCGGGGGATCGTTCTCACCTCCGGGGGGGAGAACGAACCCCGCCCACCGCTCGAGACCCGAAGAGGAGGTTTTGCATATGGCAACAGTGAACATTACCATTAATGGGCAGAAAGTCGCCGCCCGAGCGGGTAGCACCGTCCTCGAAGCCGCTCGGGAGGCGGGCATTGACATCCCCTTTCTCTGCCACCATCCAGCCCTGACCAACTGGGGGGCCTGTCGCATTTGCCTGGTGGAGGTAGAGAAGCAGCGCACGCTCCAGCCGGCCTGCACCTTCCCCGTCACCGAGGGGATGGTGGTGCATACCGAGTCGGAGAAGGTGGTGAATGCGCGTAAGTTCGTCTTGGAGCTTCTTTTCTCCGAGCGCAACCACTACTGCATGTACTGCCAGATGAGCGGCGACTGCGAACTGCAGAATTTGGCCTACCGCTACGGCCTGGATAGCTGGCTCTATCCTCGTCCGTACACCCCCCTGCCGGTGGATGCTTCGCGGACCTACTTTGTGATGGATCACAACCGCTGTGTCCTGTGTCGGCGGTGCGTCCGCGCCTGCGGTGAGCTGGTAGGCAATCATACCCTCGGCGTGCGCGAGCGAGGGGCGAACTCCATGATCTGCGCCGATATGAACGTGCCTTTCGGCCTTTCATCCTGCATCTCCTGCGGCACGTGTCTGCAGGTGTGCCCCACCGGCGCGCTCATGGATCGCCGAAGCGCCTATCGCGGACGCGAGACGGATGTGGAGCGGGTGAAGAGCACCTGCGCGGCTTGTAGTGTCGGCTGCGGCGTGGAGCTGGTCACCCGTAACAATCACGTCATCCGCATCGAAGGCGATTGGGATGCTGAGGTCAACAAGGGGCTGTTGTGCGTCGCCGGTCGCTTTGAGCCATTGTTCGACGACCGCAAGCGCGTGGTCACTCCCCTGGTGCGACGCAATGGCAAGCTACAAGAGGCGACCTGGGATGAAGCTCTAGACCTGGTGGCCGACAAGTTGAAGGCCCTGGGCGGTGCTTCGCTGGCGGCTCTGGCTTCGCCTCGCGTGCCCACTGAGACTTTGCAAGCCTTTGCCCAGTTGTTCAAAGGGCTGCAGGCCAAGGCGGTGAGCAGTTTGAAGCCCGTACCAGACTTCCTGGCCAAGGCCGAGGGGTCATTGGACATGCTGGACGAGGCGGATCTCTACGTTGTCGTCGGCGTGGATTTGGCCACTGACTTCCAGGTGGCCGGCATGGCCGTCCGCCGGGGCGTGACCAATCGCGGTGCGTATCTGGTCATCGTCGGTGAGGTGGAGACCGAGCTGGCAGATATAGCCCATTATCAGTTCAAATCCACCGAGGTAGACAAGGCCATCGCTCTGGCCAAGGACGCCGAAGCGCCGGTGGTCGTCTACGGGGCCGGGGCCGGAGGTCTCATGCCTCGTCTGTGGGTGGAGCTCTCCGAGAAGGCGCGTTTCGTGGGTCTGGTGCCCGGCAGCAACGCGCGGGGAGCCCTCTCCGCCGGAGTGGACGGCGCTTTCGACATGGAAGGGGCCAAGGGAGTCTTCGTCCTGGCCGCAGACGACAAGGTGGACGAGGCACTGCTTGGCAAGCTGGAGGGCGCTGAGTTCGTCGTCGCCCAGGCCAGCTATTTCGGTCCCCTGGTGGAGCGAGCCGACGTGGTTCTGCCGACGACTATCTGGGCGGAGAAGTCGGGCACCTTCACCAACACCGAGGGCCGCGTCCAGGAGTTCCGGGCCGCCGTGCAACCGCCCGCGGGCGTCAAGGACGACCAGGAGATTCTCAAGGCTCTGGCGGAAAAACTCGGCTAGTCCGATGACATGCTAGAGGTTGGCAGTGGTACAGGTGACCCAAAAAGAGACTTTTGTCACAGACAAACGACGAGCATGATGATAGAGTAAGTAGAAAGAGGTCCCGCTTCATGGGTTTGTTTCACTTGCGTACATTGCTCTAGCTCTCGTTTAGCCACTGCCAAGATTTGTTGGATTCTACACAGGAGGAAATAGAAATGGCTAAAGTCAAGGTGGCCACCGACTGGCTGGATGTCTGCTCCGGGTGCCACATGGCGTTGTTGGACATTGACGAGCGCATCGTAGAGCTAGTCAAACATGTACAGTTCACTTCCAGCCCCATCACCGACCTCAAGCACCCGCCTGAGGATGGGGTGGATGTGGGCATTCTCTCCGGTGCGGTGGGCAACACGCACCAAGAAGCGGCTGCCAAGGAGATGCGGGAGCGCTGCAAGATACTCATCGCCATCGGCGACTGCGCGGTCTTCGGTGGTATCTGCACCATGCGCAACTTCTTCGACAAAGAAGAGGTGCTGCGCCGTGGCTACGTGGAGACCGAGAGCACCGATGAAGAGGGCGCGGTACCGCGTTCCGAGGAGCTGGGCAAGCTGCTGGACCGCGTCAAGGCCGTCAACGAGGTGGTGAAGGTGGATATACACATCCCCGGTTGCCCACCTCCGGCTGATGCTCTTTGGTTTGCGCTGACGGAGTTGCTGGCCGGCCGCATGCCGGTGCTGACCGGTGATAACCTGACGTACGAATAGGGGGCCTTCCGGAGAGCGATGGCTCCTGGAGTAGTGTGGAGCGTGAGACGTGAA
The DNA here is from genome assembly GCA_014360845.1 of Anaerolineae bacterium. Lineage (GTDB taxonomy): Bacteria > Chloroflexota > Anaerolineae > JACIWR01 > JACIWR01 > JACIWR01. Next base: position 6,449 of record JACIWR010000101.1, on the reverse strand, counting down.
GCGCGAAGCGTGAAACGTGAATGAGCATCACGATGCACGCACCATGTTTCAGAAGGGGGTCATTGCTCTTGTGGAGGACCTAGTGCACAGAAAAGAAGGAGAGTCCTATGGCTCAGAAAATCACAATTGAACCAGTAACTCGTATCGAAGGGCACGCGCGCGTAACCATCCACGTGAATGATGCGGGCCAGGTCGAACGAGCTTACTTCCATGTAGATCAGTTTCGCGGGTTCGAGAAGTTCTGCGAAGGGCGTATGTTCTTCGAGATGCCGGTGATCACACCGCGCATCTGCGGCATCTGTCCGGTGAGCCACCACCTGGCCTCGGCTAAGGCCTGTGATATGCTCGTCGGTGTGGAGCCGCCCCGCCCCGCTGCTTTGCTCCGCGAGTTGATGCACATGGGGCAGTATATCCAGTCGCACTCCATGCACTTCTTCCACCTGGCCGGTCCCGACCTGGTCTTCGGCTTCGATGCCGACCCGGCCATCCGCAACGTGGTGGGCATCATCGAGGCCAATCCGGAACTGGCGTTGAAGGCGGTCAAGCTGCGCAAATACGGCCAGGAGATCATCCGCATCGTGGGCGGGCGACGCATTCATCCGCGCTTCGCCGTGCCCGGCGGGGTCAACAAGGCGCTCACCAAGCAGGAACGCGATGAGCTGCTGGCCCCCATTGATGAGATGATCGGCTACATGCAGGAAGGTCTGGCTCTGGCCAAGCAGTGGCTGGAGGCCAACCAGGAGCTGGTGCAGCGGTTCGCCAACTTCAAGTCGGGGTACATGGGCCTGGTGAACCCGGAGACGGGCGACCTGGAGTTGTACGACGGTATGGTGCGGGTGATTGACCGCGAGGGCAAGCTGCTGGCCCAGTTCGATGGGCGGCACTACCTCGATTACATCGCCGAGCACGTGGAGGACTGGTCGTACCTCAAGTTCCCGTACTACAAGAAGCTGGGTTGGCCGGGTGGCGTGTATCGCGTAGCGCCTTTGGGCCGCTTGAACGTCTCCGATGGCATCAGCACACCGCTGGCCAACGAGGAGTTCAAGAAGTTCAAGGCCCTGGCGGAGGGTCCGGTGGAGCCGTCGCTGTACATGCACTACGCGCGGCTGATCGAGGACATCTACGCCGCCGAGCGGGCGCGAGAATTGCTGGAGGATCCCGACATCACCTCCACCGACATCATCACCGAGTCCAACATCATCACCGGCGAGGGCGTGGGCGTGATCGAGGCTCCGCGGGGCACTCTGTTCCACCACTACCAGACCGACGAGAACGGTCAGCTCACCAAGGTCAACCTCATCGTCGCCACCGGCAACAACAACTGGGCGATGAGTCACTCAGTGGACATGGTGGCCAAGGATTTCGTGGACCCCAAGAACCTCACCGAAGGGATGTTGAACCGGGTGGAGGCAGCCATCCGCGCTTACGACCCCTGCCTTTCCTGCTCAACCCACGCCATCGGCCAGATGCCTCTCATCATCGAGGTGCGTGGCCCAGATGGTGAGTTGATCAACTACGTAAAGCGGGATTAGCGCGCGATATTCACAGCCCCAGGGGACAAGGAGACGGGGAGGCGAGGGGACAATGCCCTGTCTCCTTGTTCTTTGCTATCTCACCGAGGGCGTATGAAAAACGTGAAGCGTGAAACGTGAAGCGTGAAACGTAGTGCGTGAGGGTCACGGTTCACGCATCACGTGTTTAGCATTCGCTCCAACCTGTGGAATGGCGAAAAGGAACACCGTTTGAAAAAGACTCTGGTTATCGGTTTCGGCAACATCTACCGCCGCGACGATGGAGTGGGGTTTGCGGTGGTCAATGCTCTGCGCGAGAAGTTGGGCCGGCCACCTTTGGGCATTGAGGATGACGGCTTTGAGGACTTGGGGCACGAGGTTGACACCGTGCTGCTGCATCAGCTAGTGCCCGATCTGGCCGATGTGGTCGCTGCCTACGATTTGGTCATCTTTGTGGACGCTCATGTCGGGGAGCTCATTGCGGCTCCGATTCATGAGGAGGAACTGGTCGCCAGCTATGAGACGACGGTTGTCCCTCATCAATTGCATCCGCGCACCCTGCTGACCCTGGCGCAGGAGCTTTATGGGGGACATACCCGGGGCGTGCTGCTTTCCATCAAAGGGCACGATTTCGACTTTGGCGAGGGTTTATCGGCGGAGACGGCAGCCCTCGTCCCGGAGGCCGTGACGCGCGCCTTGGCTTTGGCGACGGATGGGGAATAGTGTATAATATGTACCATGCATGAACTGGCGATCACAGAGGACATTCTGCGCGTGGCGGTTGAGCACGCCCAGCGCGCCGGCGCCCAGCGCATCACAGCGATAAATCTGGTCATCGGCGATTTAAGCAGCATCGTAGATGATTCGGTACAGTTTTATTTCGATTTTCTGAGTCCGGGCACTCTGGCCGAAGGGGCCCAGCTCCATTTTGAGCGCGTGGCCGCTCGTTTTCGCTGTCGAGAGTGCGGTCAGGAGTTCACACCCCAGGATAGGGACTGGCGTTGTCCGCGCTGTCAGGCGGTGGGCGGGGAAGTGATCGCCGGCAAGGAGTTTTATGTGGATAGTATTGAGGTGGAGTGATGAACGTGAAGCGTGAAACGCGAAACGTGAAACGCGAAACATTACCTTTCACGCTTTACACATCACCTATCGTTCTTTGGTGTAATTACGAAGAGAGGTTTTGGAATGGCAGAAATGAAGGTCGTTGAGAAAATTATGGCGGCCAATGACCAGATTGCCGAACAGAACCGGCGTCTGCTGGATGAGCGGGGTATTGTGACGGTGAACCTGATGGCCTCACCGGGGGCGGGCAAGACCAGCCTCATCTTGTGCACTGTGGAAGCTCTGCGCGGGCGGCTGCGGGTGGGGGCCATCGAGGGCGATACCGCATCGCGGGTGGACGCCGACCGGGTGGCGACTGCCGGGGTGCCGGTGGTACAGATCAACACCGGCGGCGGCTGTCACCTGGACGCGCCTATGGTACGATATGCATTGAATCGGCTGCCTCTGGACGAGATTGACCTCTTGCTCATCGAGAACGTGGGTAATCTGGTCTGCCCGGCCGGCTTTGCCCTGGGGGAGCACGTCAACGTCGTCATCGCCAGCGTGCCCGAAGGCGACGACAAGCCTTACAAGTACCCGGGTATGTTCAGCGTGGTGGACGCCGTGGTCATCAACAAAACCGATTTGCTGCCGTATCTCGATTTCGATATGGTCGCCTTCCGCGAACTCATCGCCGGTCTCAATCCGGAGGCGCGCATTTTCGAAGTATCCTGCAAGACCGGCGAGGGTATAGAGGCCTGGGCGGATTGGCTGGCGGGGATGTGTTCGTAATCACATTTGTAGGCAGCTTTGCTGACCGTGGCCTGGTCGGGTAGCCAACCCGGTCTGAGATTGTGGTAGCAGAAGTCATTTCGATTGGGAATTGGGAGATGGTTCAGAGTAGAGTGACACTTAATCGCGCAGCGTACTGTCAACGAATGGTGGAACGAATAAACGAATAGATGTGCGGTCATGGTCATTCGTTTATTCGTTGGACATTCGTTGACAAAGTGTAACTCTATTCTCTCCAGAAAAGGAACCATCCTGGAATTGGTTGGATAAAATGGTTGTGGTTGAGTTGGAAAAAGTTTTACGAAAGATCACTATAAGTGGTGTGGTACAGGGTGTGGGTTTCCGGCCCTTCGTGTTCAACTTGGCGGAACGGTTCGGGTTGGGCGGTTGGGTGTTGAATAACTCTGGCGGAGTGGAGATCGAGGTCGAGGGGCCGCCGGAGGCGGTGGAGGCTTTCGTCACAGCGTTGCGCGCTGAAGCGCCACCGCTGGCCCGTATCGAATCGCTGCAGGTGCGGGAGGGGTCGCCGCGCGGCTATGAGCATTTCGAAATCCGCCATTCCGAGCGACAGGAGGGGCGCTACCAGCTTATCTCGCCCGATGTCGCCACCTGCCCCGACTGTCTGCGCGAGTTGCTCGATCCGAACGACCGCCGCTATCGCTATCCTTTCACCAACTGCACCAACTGTGGGCCCCGCTTCACCATCATCGCCGACATTCCCTACGACCGGCCCAACACCACCATGCGCGTCTTTCCCATGTGTCCCGATTGCCAGCGGGAGTACGATGACCCGCGCGACCGGCGTTTCCATGCCCAGCCCAATGCCTGCCCGGTCTGTGGCCCCCAACTGGAACTGGTTCCGAGTTCCAGGTTCAAAGTTAAAGGTTTGGCTGCGTCTTCTGGGAACCTGGAACCTGAAACCTTCAAACCTGAAACCCTCAAACCCGAAACTGCTTCCGACGTGATTGCGCAAGCAGCAGACTTGCTGCGCCACGGCGCTATCCTGGCCATCAAGGGCCTGGGTGGTTTTCACCTGGCTTGCGATGCGACGAACGCCGAGGCGGTGCGTACCCTGCGCGAGCGCAAACGCCGGCCCCATAAGCCTTTCGCCGTGATGATGGCCACCCTGGAGGAAGTCAAGCAACACTGCCTGGTCTCGTCCGAAGAGGAGGCGTTGCTCACCTCGCCGCAGTGCCCCATTGTGCTCCTGCCCTGGCGGCCTACTTCCTCGGTGGTGCGCGAGGTCGCGCCTGGTTATCGCTACCTGGGGGTGATGTTGCCCTACACGCCGTTGCACCACGTGCTGCTGCGCGATGTGGGCCTCCCCTTGGTTATGACCAGCGGCAATTTGAGCGAGGAACCCATCGCCGCCGACAACGAAGAAGCCCGGCAGCGCCTGGGCCATCTGGCCGACGTTTTCCTGATGCATAACCGTGACATTTATGCTCGTTATGACGATAGTGTGTGGTTCGTGCCGTACGTTTCACGTTTCACGCCTCACGCTCCCCAACCCATCCGCCGCTCGCGGGGATACGCGCCCTTCCCCATCAAATTGCCCTTCCAGATGCGACAGATCCTGGCCTGCGGCGCGGAGATAAAGAATACCTTTTGTGTGACCCGCGACGAATACGCCTTCGTCTCCCAGCACATCGGCGACATGGAGAATCTGGAGACGCTGGAACACTTCGAGCGGACAGTGGAGCTTTATAAGCACCTGTTCCGCATTGAACCGGAGATTATCGCCCACGACCTGCATCCCGACTATTTGGCCACCCGATACGCTCTGGAGCAACTTGCCACTTGCAACCTGCAACCCGTATCGGTCCAACACCACCACGCTCACCTGGCCGCCTGCCTGGCCGATAACGGCTGGGGAGCCGACGACGGCCCGGTCATCGGCGTCTCGCTGGACGGCACCGGCTACGGCGCGGATGGTCACATCTGGGGCGGGGAGTGGCTGGTGGGGGATTATCACAGCTACCGGCGCGCCGCTCATCTGGAATACCTGCCTCTGCCCGGCGGCGACGCGGCGACCCGCAACCCCTGGCGCATTGCGGTCAGCTACCTTTACACCTTGCTGGGCCAGTTCCCCCGACTTCCATTCCTGAGCGAGGTGGAACCCGCCGAGTTAGACCTGCTTCGCCAGCAACTGGACCGTCGTCTGAACTGTCCTCTCACCTCGTCCATGGGCCGCTTGTTCGACGCTGTTTCCGCTCTGTTGGACGTGTGCGGGCGGACGAGCTACGAGGCGCAGGCGGCCATCGAGTTGGAAATGGTAGCGAGTCAGCGAGTCAGCAAATCAGCAAATTGGCAAATCGGCAAATTGGCAAATAGTAAAGGGTATCCGTTTCAAGTTGAAATAACAAGCGATCAGATGGTGGTGCGCTTGCGCGAGTTGTTGACCGCGTTGCTGACCGAGGTGCAGAACGGCGTGCCCGTGGAGGAGATAGCCTGGCGCTTCCACCGCACCGTGGCGCAGATGACCGTCGAGGTGTGCCAGCGCATCGCTGCTGACACCGGATTGCGCACCGTGGCCCTCAGCGGGGGATGTTACCAGAACCGCCTGTTGCTGGCCTTGACCGTGCCCCTGTTGGAAGCAGCGGGTTTTCGGGTGTTGCTACACCGCCAGGTGCCCTGCAACGACGGCGGTTTGAGCCTGGGCCAGGCGGTGATCGCCAATTTTGCGTCATCACTGTAGGACGAGGTAGCGCCCCACTTAACCGTGGGCGATTCGTAACTGCTCAGGCAAGGGCTAACTTCAAGCCCCCTGCTTCGCAGGGGGTCTGTGACAGCTTACACCCTGCACCTGGGCTCGGTACTCTGGCGCAGCGGTGACCCCCCGTCTGCGACGGGGCTTCACACCGTTGGCTTGAATGGTTACAACAATTCAATTTCGCCACAGAAACACACAGATTTTCACAGAAAGTTTAATTTTCTGTGTGGTTCCGTGTGGTTCTGTGGCCGAAAAAGCACCTCCACTAGTGACTACTCAGCCTATGCTCCAAGTCCCCGTCCCGGGGACGTTCCATGCGGCAAGACGCTGTCTTTTGCGCGGTTTTCTCAGCCGAGACGCCCCCGGGACGGGGGCTACGAGCCTGGGGAGGA
>JACIWR010000100.1 GCA_014360845.1 Anaerolineae bacterium | reverse complement strand
CGTCCCGGGGACGTTCCATGCGGCAAGACGCTGTCTTTTGCGCGGTTTTCTCAGCCGAGACGCCCCCGGGACGGGGGCTACGAGCCTGGGGAGGACAGTGCGCCTGCTAGCCTGAGTAGTAACCTCTGCTCTTTATGCCAGAATGTGAACGAGAATGCCAGATAAGATCATTGTGGTGGAAGATCAGCCAGCAATCTCCGCTTTCGTGCAGACGGCGCTGGAACGCGAGGGTTTCACCGTTGAGGTGATCGAGGATGGCTGGCAGGCACTGGCCTGCATACGTCAGTCACGGCCTGATCTGGTCATCCTGGACATCATGCTGCCCGGCGTGAACGGTCTGGAGGTCTGTCGCGTACTCCGTCAGATGCCGACCTACGTGCCCGTCATCATGCTCACCGCGCGCGATGATGACGTGGACAAGGTGGTGGGTCTGGAGTTGGGCGCGGACGATTACATCACCAAACCTTTCAACACTCGCGAGTTGATCGCCCGCGTGCGCGCCGTCTTACGTCTGGCTCGCAGTCGCGCGGCGGGAGGTGAACCCGAGCATCTGCGCATTGATCGGTTGGAGATTGACCTCACAGGGAGAACGGTCACCATGCGAGATCAGCCGGTGGACCTGACCCCCAAAGAGTTTGATCTGTTGGTGCTATTGGCCTCTCACCCGGGCAGGGTGTTCGGGCGGGAGACCCTGCTGGAGAGGGTGTGGGGCTACGATTACTTGGGCGATTCGCGCACGGTGGATGTGCACATCCAGCGCCTGCGCCGCAAACTGGAGGAAGACCCACGTCATCCGCGCTACCTGCTAACGGTGCGTAGCATCGGCTACAAATTCGCTAAAAGGTAACTGTTCCAGCCCGATTGAAATCGCTCTCCCTGGGCACTTCGCGCCAGGTGTCGGCGAAGGCCGACGGTCAGCCACAGGGTGATTTCCTATCCCCGCTGAACGGTTACGCCAAAAGTTTTTGATCACGGGGGGGAGTCTCAATAAGGAACGAACGATGCTTGCCTCTCTGTTGTGGCAAAGACCCGTGGTCAGTATCTCGCTGGGATGGATTGCCCTGGCCGCATTGCTTGCCGTGGTGCTGCTCGTCGGCCTGGCCGTGCTCCTCACCTGGCGCTACTGGCAGCGCCAGACTCGCGCTGCTTCCACCTCACCCCTCTGTCTGCCTGAGTTGCTGAATTCTCTGCCCCTGGCGGTCCTCATCGCCGACCCAGACGGGCAGGTGGTAGTGCGCAACTCCGAGGCAGCCCGCCTGCTGGGACTGGGCGGACACGCTCAAGAGATACCCCTCAGCCTGCGCACGCTGGTACAACGGGCGTTGGCCTTCGACGTATCGGAGACCACCGAGATTCTCGCCCCTGATGATGAGCAGCGACGCCTGCGAGTCACTATAACCCCCCTGGGTGCTACCGGCTCGCCGAGAAATGCGCTGGTGTTGGTCAGCGACCCGAATGAATCGCACGAGCGCGAGGCGAGCTATCGCCGTCTGATCAGCACCGTTTCCCACGAACTGCGCACCCCGCTGACGGCCATCATGGGCCATGTGGACATCCTGGGTAGTTGCAGCATCGAGGAGGAAGCGCTGTGGCGGCGCTCGCAGCGTTTCATCGCCGGCGAGGTGCAGCGCCTGGCCCGCCTGGTGGATGACCTCTTGAGCCTTTCCCGTCTGGAAACAACCCCCGCTCAGATGCGCCCGGTCAACCTGCACGCCATCGCCGAGGAAGCCATCTCCGCCCTGTGGGAAGCGGCGGAGCGAGCGCAGGTGAGATTGCTGTTACAAGCGTCCCCCGCATTACCCCGCGTTCTGGCCGACCCCGATCGTCTGCAACAAGTGTTTATCAACCTGTTGGACAATGCCATCAAATACTCCTCCGGAGGAGCCACAGCCGCTGTTCGGCTGTATCACGAGGGCGATGCCGTGCGGGTGGAGGTGGCTGACACCGGTCCTGGCATTGCCCCCGACGATTTACCGCACATCTTTGAACCGATGTACCGGGGCAGTACGGCGGCCATCCGCGCTACCCTGGGCACTGGCCTGGGACTGACCATCGTCAAAGCCATTCTGGAACAGCACGGCACGACGATTACCGTGGAAAGCGTGCGCGGCGAGGGTACGACGTTCACCTTCCGTTTGCCCTGTGCGTAGGGGCACGGCGCGCCGTGCCCCTACCGCGATAAATGTTTACAATTCTGTTACATTGCCGATACCTGGCTGTGATGTGGGTGTGGTATGATGAGGGCAGGGTAAAACATTTTTACTCTCCCGCAGGTTTTCCAACCTGCGGGAGGGTAGGCTCCGCCCAGGAGGTGCTGAAATGAGCAATCTCATAGGTCAAACTCTCGGACAGTATCGCATCATCGAACAAATCGGTATCGGCGGGATGGCCACGGTGTACAAAGCCTATCAGCCCGCGATGGACCGCTACGTGGCCATCAAAGTGCTGCCCGCCGTCCTCTCCCGGGACCCCTCTTTCCTCAAGCGCTTTCAGCGCGAGGCCAAAGTGGTGGCCAAACTGGAGCACAAGCACATCCTGCCCGTCCACGACTACGGTGAGCAAGAGGGCCTCACCTACCTGGTGATGCGCTACGTGGAGGCGGGGACGCTCAAGGACCGCCTGGCCGCCGGGCGGTTGGATCTGACCGAGACTTACCGCATCATCGCCCAGGTGGGTGCCGCGTTGGACTACGCCCACCGGCTGGGGGTGATCCACCGCGACGTGAAGCCCTCCAACGTGCTCATTGATTCCCAGGGCGACGCCTATCTGACCGATTTCGGTTTGGCGCGCATGGTGGAGAGCTCCGACCAGCTCACGGCCACGGGGGTGGGGGTGGGCACGCCGGCCTACATGGCTCCCGAACAGGGGCAGGGTCTGAAGATAGACCACCGCTCGGACATCTACTCCCTGGGGGTGATGTTGTACGAGATGGTGACCGGGCAGGTGCCCTACCAGGCGGAGACGCCGATGGCCGTGGTGCTGAAGCACATCACCGAGCCGCTGCCCTTGCCGCGCCAGATCGTGCCCGATTTGCCGGAGGAAGTGGAGCGGGTGATTTTGAAGGCGTTGGCCAAGAAGCCTGAGGACCGTTTCCAGACGGTGCGGGAGATGGTGGAGGCCTTGGATTTGGCGGTGCGGGCGGCCACTGCCGCGCCCACTGCGGTTTGGGAACGGGGGGCTATCCCGCCTGCGCCTGCTGCCCCGGCGCATCAGATTCGTCGGCCGTGGAACATGCGGATGATGGCGTTGGGTGGGGGTGTCATGGTCGCAGTGCTGGCGTTGGTAACGATTATCTGTGGTCTGGCCTTTGCCCTGAGTCGCATGCAGTATCGGGTACAGGTTGTGGGTGGGCGGGTGGAGGTGGTGCCGGTGGGCACGGAGACCGTCGCTTTGACAGGGAAGCCGACAGGCAAGGTAACACCGGCGGCAACGGCCACATCCGCGCGCATGACCGGTACCCCTCCGGCCAGAGCCACCTCGGTCCCGACGGCGACACCAACCAGCAAAGTTAAGCAAGAGTGGGCGAATCTGCGGTCTTTTCCTGCCCCGGCGGCTGACCCCTCCGGCATCGTGCGGGTGGCGGACGGTCTGGGGGTTGTGGCCTCCCGTGGCAGACGGCTCTATCGTCTGAACCTCGAAGGTGATATCGTTGCGGAAATGGATTTCTCCATCGCCTGTGACAATGTGGCCTGGGACGGCGAGTCGCTGTGGTGCGCCGCGGGCAAGACGGTTTATCGGGTGGACGCGGCCAGCGGGCAGGAGCTGGCCAGGTTCGAGGTGGATTTGAGCGATATTAAGGGTATCACCTGGGACGGGTCCGCGCTGTGGCTGGTTGACACGGACGGCAACCTGGCCCGCTATGATCGCGATGGTCAGCGACTACGCCGCCTGGCCGTGGCCGTGACCGGCTGGCCCATTGACCTGGCCTGGGCGGCAGGGGAGTTATGGGTCGCCGATGTACACGGCAATGTGACCCGCCTGGATAGTGAGTTCAACAAGATCGGCTCATTCAGTTTGGGTAAATGCGGGGCGGGGCCATTCCCCTATGATGTGGCCCTTGCCTGGGATGGGGAGAGCTTATGGCTGGCCGATACCGGCCAGAACCGCATCCTCCAATGTGCACCGGCTGACTGATCAAGAGGCAAGCCGGCGGAAGTGCCGTCCATCCCCGGTCGTGATAACGTTCTGGCAGACACAATGACTGGAAGAGGTGAGTCAAGATGAACAAGAAATGGCTTTGGATCATTAGAGGTGTCTTGTTGGCAGGCGCTTGTTTGGTTGTCTTGGCAGTAGTGGGGGTGGCGATAGGCGTGGTGGTGCTGTCACGGGGCGGTGGAGAGGGCATCCCAGCCAGGATCGTCGAGGTCGTCGCCGACGTGGAGGCCCATGCGCGGCCCAAGGATGATTGGGGCAAGGCGGTGGTGGCCATGCCGATCTACGGCGGCGGGCAAGTGCGCACCGGGGCCGATTCATCAGCCCAGTTGGAGCTGCGCGAAGGGCTCGTGCGCCTCTCGGCATACACCATGTTTACGATGGAGGAGGCCACGACCCGGAACGGCACATGGCTGACCGGGCTCTTCCTTGACCAAGGGCGGCTGTGGATTAACCTGGACCCCGATCAGCCCCACGAATTCACAGTGGATACGGGGTTCGCTCTGGCCGCTGTGCGCGACACCCGTTTCAGCGTCAGCATCGCTGGCGACACGACTCTCGTCTCCGTGGCCGATGGTGAGGTGGCGTTGACGGCGCAGGGGCGGACGGTCACGGTGCGGGCGGGGGAGCAGGCCGCCGCCCAGAGGGGCCAGCCGCCGTCGCCGCCGGTGCCGATGGACGAGGCGGAGCGAGCGCTATGGGCCACGGAGGGTGGCCGGCCAGATATGGCTCCACCCACCCCGACGCCCACGTGCACCCTGACCTCCACGCCGATGCGCACACCCACTCCCACCCATACACCCACACCGACACCCACCCGCACGCGCGCACCTACTCCCACACCCACGCACACGCCTAGTCCCGTCCCTACCTCCGCACCTACTCCCACTCCCACCAGGACGCAAACGTACATCAATCTCGGTCAGACGATCACTGATTCCGCGTTCGATGTGTCGGAAGGGTATGTTGATGTGGTCGCCTTCTCCAGCACCCGGGACGGGGAGACCTTGCAGGTCACCTTCACCCTGAGGGACCTGCCACCCGAGTTGACGTTCAACAGGCCGGGAGTGCCTGAAGGATATGCAGAGTACGAGTGGGAAGTGTACGTGGATGTAGACGGCAATCCCCAGACTGGGTATAAAGGGGCGGAATACTCGCTGGGCATTAAACACTTTGCCTTTTTCACCGATTCACCTGAAACACGCTACCTAGATTGTGGTCGCTTCCCTACGTCCGAAGAGGGTCCGGAGCAAGGCCCCCCACCTCCGCCTTCGCCTCCTCTGCCCTATTTCGAAGAATGTCCGGTGCAGGCCAATGTCTGGACACTCGATCCTGATGGCAGCGGAAAAGGGTTCCAGCAGGCTGAGGTTGTCAGGATGGACCCCGAGGCCAATACAATCATTCTGGAAGGTATCATTCCTGGCCTCTCGGAGAAGTCACGCCTGTCCTTCAGGACCTGGGATTATTTCGCTGGTCCCGATTATACGGAGTAGAGCACTGGAAGTGGACTGGTGTGCCCACTGTCGCAATCTACGAGGAGGTGCGCAAATGAAAATGGAAACCTGTCCCAAGTGCGGAGCGAGCAACCCGGCGAGCAAACTGTACTGCGAGGCTTGCGGTGCAAGTCTGGGGGGCAGTGAAGCCAGAGGAAAGCTCGCGGCACAAGTGCCCAGGAAGTCCGAGGCACGACGCGAGGCACAAGAGCTTGAGAGCGCCTGGGAAGCGGCGAAACTGCGCAACTCCCTGCGCTCTTCGGGGGGATGGAACATTTTCTGGGGCATAGTCGCTATTTTGACAGCGCTAGCCACTGTCGAGCAATCGGGGTGTAACGCCGTGCTGCTGCTGCTCGGTTTGTTCCTCATCGGCGCTGGCATCGCGGCCTGGCGCTCCCCTGGCCCGAGCACGCTGCAGGCTAATGGCGTGGCTTTGCTTCTGGTGGGGGGCTGGAACATCGGCATCAGCTTGCTGGCCCTGTCCGCCGGGGAGCCGTCCCAAAGCTTCTGGATCGTCCTCGGCGGTTTCCAGGTCATCTGGGCCATACAACGCTTCGCCCAAAGCTCCAAGTTTGGGCGAGTGCAGCACGTCCCAGAGTCCACGATCGCCCGGGCGGAAAGCCTGGTCAAACAAGTCCAAGGGGCCAGAGGAGGTACTGCCGGCGATTTGATCACGTTCCGGGCCAGGAGCAAGAACTGGAAGGGACAACTGGCCCCCGAAATAGTGACCCTGGTCGCTGGCAACGCTCAGGAGGTGCGCTTTGTGCCCGCAGATGAATTCGCGCTGATCGCCCAAGGAGAGGTCAAGCCCAAGAAGCAAGTCAAAGTCTCCGTGCGGGTGGGGACGGACACCTGGACGGGGAAGGTGCCCTACGAGTCGTTGCAGCGGTACGAAAACTGGAAGTCCGGGCTGAGGACTGCATCGGAGGAAGAGAAAGCACCCACAGCGACGCCTGCCCCCACTTCGGGTGAGCAGAAGGTTATCTGCCCGCACTGTGGGCATGAGAACCCATCCGGTTATAGCTTCTGCACCGGGTGCGGCAATCCGCTTGCTCAGCAACCCACACCTTCGCCCCCGGTCCCGGAATTGGAGGTAGCGCCAGCTACGAGTGGCACGGAGGCCGCACTGGAGTCTTCAGAAGAAGCGGTCGAAGAGTTACCGACGGCAGCACCTGCCACGGGCAGTGGAAAGGCTGCGCGGAGTGTGATGGAGGCGCTGCAAAGCGGGGAAAGCACGATTGCCCCAATAGACTCGTCAGGAGGAGGTGAAGAATGAACGGACAGGCCAAATGCGACATTTGCGGCGCGGTGGTGAACGAGCCCGAAGGCTACCAGCTCACCACCGCCCAGGTAGTCAGCGCGCCGGGATTCTGGCGGGATTACTATGAGCGCCACAAGGACGAACTCGCTCAGATGGGAGTGACGTCTTACGACGCCTTCTTGAGCACGGATGACGTGCGGCAGGCCGTGGTGGAGAAGCTTGTGCAAGACTCGACTCCGTGGTTGGTGTGCGAACAGTGCATCCACCTTTTTGATGCGGATCGGCAACAGGCCCGGACATATGCCCGTCAGTGGTGGGAGAGCGACCGCACCTTCACCCCGCCGGGCACCGGCCCCGCGTCTCTGTCCGATGTGCGTATGGCCGCGGAGGTGGACGCAGAAGCCGCCGCTGAGGCTGAGCCTACGCTTGTTGAAATTCCACTCGCAGTGACTCCTGAGATTGAGGCCGAAGAGGCTGCCGAAGAAACGGGAGTGCCGGAGGCCGCAGAGACCCTCGAAGCGATCAGCGTGCCACCGCTGGAGACCCACCTACCCAAGAAGAGGAAGAAAGGTTGTGTCTGGGCGGTGATCGTCGCCGGTTTAGCGCTCCTGCTGCTTGTCGGCGCGGCCTTCGCCTATTACAGCATTGGCGTATCCACCTATAACAAGGCTGTGGCAGCGCACAATGTCCGCGACGCGGCCACGGCGTTGGTTCACTACGATACCGTCATACGCTACTATCCCGCTTTTCTGGGTTTCCCCCAGCAGGCAGCGGAGCATCGCCAGGAGTGCGCGCTGTACTTCGCCGGCTCGCAAGCGAGGGATGACGGTGATTACCAGACCGCCAGCGAGTGCTACAACCGTTTGTGGGTTGAGTACCCGACCAGCCCGTTCAATCCGCTGCTCGCTGAGCAGCGACCGGAGGTGCTCTACGCTTACGCCGATGAACTGGCGCAGGATGGTGACTACGATGAGGCCATCGCTCACTACCAGCTCGTCGTGGAAGAACACCCGGCCAGCGAATGGGCCGCTCAAGCCCCTGATGCCATCGGTCAGGCCTATTACGATTGGGCCACTGAACTGCGAGAGGAGGGGGAGTACGAGCAGGCCATCGCGACGTATCAGACTCTCCTCGACGAGTATCCTGATTCGATGGCTGCCAAAGAGGCGAAAGCGGCCAGGGCCGGAACCTACAGCGACTGGGCGGCCCAACTGCGGGAGCAGGGAGAGTATGCCGCGGCCATCGAAAAATATAAAATCGTCCTTCAAGAGTATGCGGGCACGACGGTCGGCACGCGAGCTGAGGCATTGCTGGCCGAGACCTATGGCCAGTGGGCGGATACACTGCGGGAAGAGGGGGATTACGGGGCGGCTATCGAGAAATACGAGACTGTCCTCACCGAATACCCCAACGCGCCGACGGCGGTGCAGGCGAAGATGGCAGCAGCCGAGGTATACGCTGAATGGGCCGCGCAACTGCGGGAGGCAGACAGGCTCGAAGACGCCGTGGAAAAATACCAGATTCTCGTCAGCAAGTATGCAGACACTCCAGCAGCGACCGAGGCCAAGCCTGCGATAGCCGAGACCTACGTGGAGTGGGCGGATGAGCTGAAAGAGGACGGGGACTACGGACAGGCCGCCACGAATTACCAGATCGTCCTCGACGAATATCCCGACACACCGGCAGCGACACGGGCGCTGGAATCGGTGGCCGAGACCTACGCCGCGTGGGCGGCGCAACTGCGTCAGGCTGGCGAGTACGAGGATGCCGTGGAGAAATATCAAATCATCCTCGCCCAATATCCCGACGCGCCAGCGGCGGCAGAGGCTACAGAGGCGGTAGCCGAGACTTACAGCGAGTGGGCTGCCGAGCTGCGGGCGGATGGTGAGTATGCCCAGGCTATCGAGAAGTACCAGACCGTTCTCAAAGAGTATCCCGGCACCTCGGCGGCAGCGGAGGCCAAAGAGGCGGTGGCTGAGACCTACTACGAATGGGGTTCCGCGCTGCACAAGCAAGGCGGTTACTCGCAGGCAATTGAGAAGTACAAAGCTGCTGTGAACGAATTCCCCGGCACCAAAGCGGCCAGCACTGCACAGGTAGCGATAGGGCGAGCTTACAACGACTGGGGGGCCGCGCTCCGCGCGCAGAAGAAATACATCGAGGCCATGGGCAAGTTCTCCCTGGCCAAGCAGGCTACCAGCGATCCCGACGTGGTCGCGGCCGCCGATGAAGGTTACAGCGCGGCGCTGTGGGATTTGAGCCAGGACACCACTGGCGAGGGCAAGCAGGTGATGAACGATGCCCTGGCAGGCGTGTGCGATGGCAAACCGGCGGCTTCTCCCGCCGTCGGTTTGTCTCAGGACGAGCCGGGCAAGGCCCTGTTCGCAGGCGCGGAGTTCAAACTGCCGGACGACCTGAAAGCCGTCAAACCGGCCCACTTCCGCTACGTCGTGTGCTTGACGAAAGGAACCTCGGTGGTGGAACGCTGCGGGCCATACTGCTGTCCGACGGGCTACGTCGTGCGCCAGCAGCATTGGTGGCGGGTCAAAGTACGCGATACCCGTACCGCCCAGGTAGTGGCAGAGCAGACGTTCTATGGTTCTATGCCACGGGCGTGCCAGCAAACGGAATCCTTCCCCATTGGAGCCAGCGAGAAGTATCTGCCTGGCGGTTCTCCCTCGGCCAATGAGGTCATCAACTGGCTGCGAGGCGTCATACACTGAAAAGCAGGGACCCGGTAGAGCAGGCTTCATGAAGATTAAGAAAATAATTCGGGAATCGTTGCCAGCCCAGCCTGGAGCTCAAAGCTCCAGGCTAAACAGCGGAAGGGTGCTGAAAGCACCCTAAACGACCGTTCGAGCACAAATAGCCCGTCTTCAGCGGGCTTGGGCTGCTCAGCCCTGAGCCCTCGGCCTGAGCCGTGCCGAAGGCTTTAGCTCGGGGCAGCCGGGCGATTTCTATACCCGAAATAATTTCTTGGCGAGCCGAGATGCCCGCCCTGGATTATGCTGAAATACAAGGAGACGCAGATAAATGAACAAGAAAACCAACTTCGCTCTGGTAGGCCTGTATCTGCTTACTTGTCTTCTGCTAGCTGCCTGCCAGGAATTATCCCCGCAGGAAATACAAACACAGGCCGAGAAGATTGCCGCCAGCATCTTCGCCACCCAGACGGCGGAGGCGCGTTTCTTTACTCCTACCCCGACTGCGACAACTACTCTTACTCCCACGCCGACGCCTCCCGCCACGGCTACCCCTGTTCCCACGCCTACACCATCGCCCACACCTACGAGAGTCCTGTCTTTGGACCCATCCCAGGTGCTCTACCTGAGTGCCTGCTGCTCAGACTTGGACTTCTACTCTCTTGAGCCGTCTCAGACGTGGGGCACCACGGCCCAGATCGTCTCAGAGGCTTTCGTGGGGCTGACACGCCAGAACGAGGAAACGTCGGAGGTGGAGCCGGGGATGGCGACCTCGTGGGACGTGTCGTCCGATGGACTGGTGTGGACCTTCCACCTGCGTTCGGACGTGCCCTGGGTGCGCTACAACCCGACCACCAGGCGCGTTGAGAGAGTGACCGACACGAGCGGACAGGTGCGCTACGTGACCGCCTACGACTTCGAATACGGCATCCTGCGTGTTCTCAGTCCGGAGATGGCCTGGGGTTATGAAGAACTTCTGGACCTTATCGTGGGAGCAGAGGCTTTCCACGACGGGAGCGGTGTGGTCAGCAGCGTTGGCGTTCGGGCTCTGGACAAAAGTACCCTGGAGATCCGACTGACGCGGCCCGCCAGCTATTTCGACGTGATCGCCGGCATGTGGTCAACGGTCGCCCTGCCGGAGTGGTTGATCGAAGCGGAAGGTGAGGAGTGGACGGAGACAGGCAACTTCCAGGGTTACGGCCCTTATGTGCTCAAAGAGTGGGTGCACGACTCGCATCTGACGCTGGTGAAGAATCCTCACTGGCCTGGCACGGAGAACATCCCGCAGCCCACCATTGAGGAGATAACCTGGACACTGATGGATGATGATGTTGCACTGGCAGCGTACATGGCTGGTGAGCTGGACTCTGTCGTGTTGCGTCAGGATACTCTGGCCAGCGCGCAGGATGACCCACAACTCGCCGTCCAGCCTAATTTGTGCACCTACTACTACGGCTTCAATACTCAAAAGAAGCCATTCGACGACCCCCGTGTTCGGCTGGCCTTCTCGTTGGCCGTGGACCGCCAGGCACTGGTTGAGGAGGTGCTCCAGGGCGATGGAGAGCCAGCCCGCTGGGTCAGCCGGCCGGGGATGCGTGCTGCGCCCACCCTCGAAAACTATCCTGACCTGGGGGTCACCTACCGGCCCGAGGCAGCCAAGTCACTACTCGATGAGGTCTATGCCAACCGCTCCCAAATGGCACCTATTACCCTGGTATTTCCCGAGTTCGAGCTCCACCGGAGCATCGCCGAAGCAATTCAAGCGATGTGGTCTGAGACCCTGGAAATCGAAGTTGCCCTGGTACCGATGAATTGGAGCGACTACCTGGATTTGTTGGAGAACGATGTACCACAGATCTTTCAAAGGGGATGGTGCGCCTACCCTGATGCGCATGGGATTCTGGGTGACCTGTTCCACAGCGACGCGAGATTTCCCAATTACACCAACTGGGCGAACGACGAGTTCGATGATCTGATTGACCAGGCGGCCAGCAGCACAGACACGGCAGCACGCACCGAATGGTACGCCCAGGCCGAGGACATCCTGGTGAGCCAGGAGGCCGTGGTCATCCCCCTTTACTGGTATACCCAGAGCACCCTGACCCAGCCTTACATTCAGCGCACTTACTCGCGGATTGACGGGATAGAGCGCCTGGAAAAGTGGGCGGTGCTGGAGCACTGAGCTTCGCTGTTCACTACTGATGAGGAGGCATGCAATGAAACTGCGTATTATGGTGGTAGCGCTGTTCACCATGACAGTTCTGCTGGCAGGTGTGGGCTCCTACATCGTAATTGCCCAAGGTGAACCCGAACCGCTGGTCTTTGGCCAGGAGGTGATCGGGGAAATCTCCGCCCCTGACGAGAGGGACCTCTACACCTTCGAGGGGCAGGCTGGCGTGCGGGTCAGCTTCTTCGTTGAGGCGCAGGAGATAGACGCGACCCTATGGCTAACTCTGCTCAGCCCTGATGGGGAGAGAGTGGCCAACAGCGCAGGTT
>JACIWR010000010.1:808-26242 GCA_014360845.1 Anaerolineae bacterium | reverse complement strand
TCTACCATATCTCTGTAATACAGGCAATTTGTCTGGGGGCGCTGTATTTCCCTTTTTTCTTGTCTTATAGTATAATTCCATCAAAGTTCGCAGCATTTTGGCGATGGAAGTTACTATGGAGAAGTAGCCACCTGACAGTTTGCCCCTACAGGCCTCGAGAAGATGGACTGACGAGATTTGCCATGCGTGGCGCGGGCTGGAAAGCCCGGCCTACACTCTGTCCGGTGGCAATGGCGCGAGTCCTGGCACAAAGTGTCAGGTAGCTAACGTGGAGGAGAGCGTTGAGCGGGCAAGGAAGTGTTTGGCAGACAGTGCGCCGCTGTTTGGCGATCTTACAGCGTCTACAGCGGGGTCCGGCAGACAAGGCCGAGCTGATGGACGCGGTGAAGGCAGTAGAGGGCGAGGATGCTTACGGTCGCGGTCCCCGGGAGGTTCAGGACAAACGCTTCCACCGGGACCTGGAGGCTCTGCGCCACAGGCTGGACGTGGAGGTGCGTTTCGACCAGAGGGCTGGTGGCTATCGCATACTGAACACTGCGCGGGGCCTCCTTGATCTGCCGGATGATGTGCTGGAGGCGCTGGCTTTTCTGGAAGATACGTTCACCCCGGAGACTCCTCATTACGAAGAGGTGAGTTTGTTGGTCGAGACACTGCGCAGTTTTCTTTCACCAGAGCGCCTTCGGGACCTGGCTCGCTGTCGCAGTGCGCTGGAGGTGGACCTGCGTAAGCTGGATGAGGGATGTATCGCCACGGATGTATGGGAAGCGGTTGAGCGAGCGTATTTGGAGCGGCGGGTGCTGCGTTTTGAATATCGCTCACCGGCCTGGGAATCCGAGCTGCCCCGTTGCTGCGAGGTGGAGCCTTATGCGCATTTCTTTGACACGGTGCGGCGGCACTATTATCTGCGCGGCTATTGCCGCTGGGAAGAAGTCCCCGACCAGGGTCGGCAACAAGAGGTAGCGGCCTATCGGCTGTACCGCCTGGACCGCATCGTGGCCGGGTCGGTGGAAGTTATGCCGGAGAAGTTGCCCCCCGGTCGGCCCCGGGCCAGGAAGCGCACTTTGGTGTATGAGCTGGCCCCCCAGGTAGCACGCTTGCGGGATGTGACGCGCCATTTTGAGGAGATGGCGGTGGAATATCGAGACGATGGCTCCGCACTGGTCACAGCTCAGGTGGAGGATGTCTTCTTGGCCGTGCGCACCTTATTGCATTATGGGCCTAACTGCCGTGTGTTGGGTGATGAGACGATGTTGCGGGAGATGCGCCAGGAGGTAGCGGAGATGGCGCGGATGTATGGGTTAGTCGAGTAGTGGGGGTAGTCTGGCAGTCGGGTGGTCGAAGTGACCAGGATGAGGAGGAGAAGGGACCATACCCGTGTATACGGGTATAGGGGTATGATACAATTGGAGTAAATGCCGCGAGGGTGTAATTGAATCATGTGGTGGAGGTAGATATGCTCGATTTGGAAACCGTTAGCCGGGTGTTGGATGAATACGCGGAGAAGTTCATACCGGCCATGCTGCGCCAGGGATACCACCTGGTGCTGGTCAAGGGCGGGCCGGACTATCCCCACCTGCCGGAGCAATCCCACTTTGCCCACATCGTCAACGGCGTGTTTGGCCTGACGCAACTGGTCAGGTTCCTGATCGAGCGCAACGTGCGCGTCCCCGGGCTGGACGAAGAAACTTTCCGCAAGGCGCTGGCGCTTTTCACCGTTCACGAAGTGCACAAAGATGCAGAGGTAGAGCTGCTGGGCGATTCCCAGTTCAGCATCCCCCTGGAGCGGCTGCGGGAAGAGTACCAGCGCCTGGGGCTGGATGACTTTGCCGAAGTGGACGAGCATCTGATGCGGGCGGCCAACGTCCACAAGCGCAGTCCCAGGCACGGCGATCTGTTGCTCAGTGACGACCCAAACGCCGCACGGCTATGGCTGTGGGTGCGCATCGCCGACACCTTCGCCTCGGTCAAGACGCCGGAAGAGGCAAAGGCTTCGCTGGAGGGCTACCTAGCCGACCTGGGGCCGGCCTTCGCCCCCAAGAGCCCGCCCGGCAAATACGCGCTCTACTACCATGAGATCAAGGACGTGCGCGGCGTGCTGACCAACACCGTCCACCAGGCTGTCGCTCAACAGTTGGCGGACGACCTGGGCTTTTTCCCGCTGCTCTACTTCGCCACCGGCACGCTCTATCTGGGACCGGCTCAGTTGGACGGTGACGCCGATGCCGCGATCACCACCGTCGCCGGGCGGGTGCTCCAATCGCTGACCCAGGGCGGCGGCGCTGATGCCATCCGCGATGGGCTGCGTCGCACCAAGTTCGACTTTGAGCGCTACGTCTACGCCTTTGCCACGGCAGAGGAACTGCTTCAGGTCGTTCACGATGAAACGCTGACCGCCAAACCCGACGCACGGGTAGCCCTCAAGGAGATAGACGGCCTGGTCAGCAAGCGCCAGGAGCTGACCGCCGGGTGGCGGGACACGGTCGAGGAACGGTTCGGCATCCGATTGCTCGACCCCAAGGAGCACAAAACCTTCAACGAACTCTGGTCCCAGGTGCGGCGCTATCTGCTCTATGTGGACACCCTGTTGCGCGACCTGAATCCGGCCGAGAATCGGCTGGAGTGGTTCCTGCGCGTCTTTGCCCTCCCGCCGGACGTGGCCGACAACCTGCGCCAGGAGGCCGAGGTCTGGGCGCGGGGCGGGATCGGCAAGTACGTGCTGGTGGTTGCCTACCACTTCCTGCGCGGCCCCGACTTTGCCGACCGCCCGGCCGAGGCCACGCCGCCAGAGCAGGTGCTGGAGCGGTTGCACCGCCGTGTGCTGGAGGCCTTCCGCCAGGTGGATACCCAGGCCGGACGGCAGGCCGCCGTGGCCGAGTTGGGTCTGCGCCAGGACCTGGAGGCGTACCTGGCCGAGCATCTGTACCTTTCTTTCGCCCCGGCCAGCCAACTGACTGCTGACAGCCTGGCGGGCTATGTGTCGCCGAAGCGCAAGGGACACACGGGCCGGGTGTGTTCCATCTGCAACCGGCACAGCGAGTACGTGCAGCCCTTGCGGGCGGGTATCCTGGACGATTTTGGGCGGGTCTTTTCCAACCGTGTGCTCCCTGCCCGCGAAGCGCCCCAAGGCAACCGCCTCTGGTGCCCGGTCTGCCAGTTGGAGTTCATCCTGCGCAAGGTGATGGGCATGGGCCTGCCCTCCACTGCCCACTACAAAAACTCGCGCCGCATCTACCTCTACGTGTTGCCCACTTTCTCCTTCACGCCGGAGCACCTGCGCCTCTTTGAACCGCTGCTGAAAGAGTTCCACCGCGTGACCGGCCTGCCGGTGCGCGACTACGGCAAGGGCGATCCCGGCCTGCCGCGCTATTGGCTGGAGCATCGCGCCTTCGACCCGGATTGGATAGAGCGCCTGCAAGAGGTGTTAGAGCGCGAGGCGGACAAGATCGCCGGTTGGGGCGGACGGGGATTCGTGGGCGAACGGGTATCCTTGGGGCGCATCCGCGGTCAGCCGCACTACTACCTCATCACCTGGGAGAAAGCGGCCCGCGACACCGAACCCGACGACGCCCGCATCGCCACCCGCACCGAGGCCTGGTGCAAGGCGCTCTTCGCCGCTGCGGTCATCAGCGGGTTGACCAGTTGCAAGGTCTACGTCACCGAGCGGCCCTACCTGCCCGTGGCCGACCCCGCCGAACTGAAGGCGACTATCACCCTTGATGGCCCGCCGCCGGCGCTGCGCGGCCTGCTGGGTGGGCGGACAGACGAGGTCACGCTCTACGGGCGGGAAAAGGGAGAGCGCAGCGGCCTGGAGCGGGTGTTGGACCTGAGCGCGGCGCTGTGGTCGGTGACGGCCGATGTGCACGCGCCGGGCCGCAACACCAAAGACAAGCACATCTCCGGTCGGCTGGGGACGCTGAATACCTCGCCGCTGGCCGGGGCCACGTTCTACAAGGAGTATGGCCGTCTGAACGATGGGCAATCGCCCTTCCCCACGTTGACGACGGCCTGTGAGGTGCTGCTGGAGATTCAAGGAGGTGAACTGATGGACTTGGTGGAAAAAATCGCAAAAAAGAGCCTGGAGATCGCCCTGCCCTTTGGCACGACGGGACGGGGCAAGGCCCGGCGCTACGAACTGGTCTTTCGCGAGGCGGTCTCCGCCATGCGCAAGGCGCAAAAAATGATCCCGGAAATGCGGGAGGCGGCCATCGGCGGGCGGCGGCCCTCAGAGCAGAGCATCGCCGAGTTGAAGCGCTTGACGGCGGGCACGTTGCTCAAAGGGCTGGAGCGCCGCCAGGAGACCCGGCGGGGCGAGATCTTCGTCCGCGCCTGGGGCGAGGAACTGGGCCGGCTGGTGGGCGAGTTCGTGGACCTGCTGGTGGACGAACT
The DNA here is from genome assembly GCA_014360845.1 of Anaerolineae bacterium. Lineage (GTDB taxonomy): Bacteria > Chloroflexota > Anaerolineae > JACIWR01 > JACIWR01 > JACIWR01. Next base: position 21,856 of record JACIWR010000010.1, on the reverse strand, counting down.
CTACCTGGGCCGGGCCGGGGGCAGCTTTGCCCGCTTCCTGCGCCTGGAGAACAGCCTGGCCGATGGGATTTATTATTACACCGACCGGCATCTGGGTGAGGCTTGGAACGAATACAACCAACAAAAGGCCGCGCGTGTTGAGGGGAACAACCTATGAGTATAGAGATGGACCACATAGACAAGATGGCCTGTCTAGTAGCCTATCTTGCGGCGACGGGTGGGTCTCTGGTTGATTTTGACTGCGTTGCCTCGGCTGCATAAAAAGGGGGGCTGGAAGAGAGAGACGGTAAATCTTGATATGACTCGGCAGAGACTGAAACAGCCACAGAGGAGTAGAGAATATGAGAATCAAAACGCTGCCCGTATACTCAAAGTTGGCTGATATGGCGGATATTCCATCGAAAATGGCGGCGAGGCTTCCGCCTGGGTGGCGGCTTTCACAACATCAAGTGGAGACTTATAAAGCGGTGACCGAGGGGAGCACAGAGGTAATTCTCAACACGGCGATGACAGGCGATGGGAAGAGCTTGGCAGCCTACCTGCCTGTGCTGATGGATGACTACCATGCCTTTGGCATGTACCCGACCATTGAACTGTCTCGGGATCAGGCACGTCAGTTTGAGGGATACCGTGACTCTTTTCAGTCCTCAATGACCCATTTGCCATTGTGGGGTGCTGAAATCACCCGTCTGGCAGAAAAACACGGCTTCGACTTCAAGAAACGGGGTGAGTGGCTCGTAGCTCAGTTCAAAAACTACGGTGTCATCCTGACCAACCCAGACATCTTTAACCTGGTAATGAACTATCGCTATCGCACCTTTGTCCATAGTGCCGTCGAGCTGCCGTACAGCCTGGGCACCGGCTACGATTACTTTGTTTTCGACGAGTTCCACGTTTTTGAGATGCCGCAGATTGTCTCTGCCCTGACAGCCATCCTGTGGCTGGTAGAGCATAATCCGTCCCAACCTCCCCGCTTTGTCTTTTCCTCAGCCACGCCTGAGCAGGAACTAATAGATATGGTGAAACAGGCAGGGTTGGAATCCACTCTCATTGAGGGTACCTATACTACCGAGGCAAACCCCGATTACCGCCAGGTTCTTCACCAGACAGAGCTGCACCTGCACCAGTTGGGAGAGCGGGAGAATGCAGAGGATTGGCTCACCGCCAACTTGGATAGGGTGGTCAGTTTATGGCAGTCAGCCACCCGACGCCGGCCCAAGGGAGTAGTAATCGTCAACAGTGTAGCCGCAGCCCGGCGTATCACCCGGCTGTTGGCGCAGGAACTCGCTCCTCACGGCATCACCGTAGGGGAAAACACCGGGCTCACCGATTTGGAACGACGACGACTGGCGATGGAATGCGATCTCATCGTTGGGACTTCTACCATTGACGTGGGCGTGGATTTCGATATTAACCTGTTGATCTTTGAATCTACCGAGGCCGGCAATTTCCTGCAGCGCTTTGGCCGACTGGGCCGTGTCCGCCGGAATGAGGTGCCATTCGACAGCTATCAGGCTCACGCTCTATTTTCGGGGCGCACTCCTTGGATCTACGAACGGCTAGTAGAAGGGTTAAAGCAAAAAGGAGTCGGCGAGGGAGATGCGGTGGATCGCCATCGGACGCTGGCGACTGTTGTGCAAGAGGCCTTTCCACCACGTGAAAAGTTCTTTCCCTACGCCCGTCGCTGGGGCGTGCTGCAAGGCGCCCACGTCATCGAAGTATTGCGAGACTGCAAGAAGGGGGGAGCCTACGAGTCATTGGCCAAGGCATTGGAGGAGCGATACGGTCGCCTGTTCAATATCCCTGGTTTCAAGGGAGCGAAGAGCCGCTATTGGGGTGTCCGCTGCAAGATGGAAGGCGGCGAGCGAGTACTGGACGAAGTGCTCAGTTTCCGGGGCACTTCGCCTTTTCAGGTGGGACTGTGGGATGCTACGGTGGATCCGCCCGCTTTCCGCCCTTACGATCTATTCTTCGTAGTTCAGACCGCTCAGTTTGATGTGATCTCCCAGGACGTTTTCGAGGAACAGCTTTCACAGCGGGAGCTTGGGCTGGAAGAGTTCAAATACGTCATGAGGGGAAAAGGCGACAAACCTCTATACCTCAAAGCTCTGGCCTTCTACCCGGAGCGCGAGTCGCTGGTCTTGCGTCTGAATGAGAATCTAGCTGAATGTCCTGAGTTGCTGGGAATCGTCTGTGTTCTGTCTGGCTTTCGTATCGCGGAACCGCGCACCAGCCACGCCCTGCCAACGGTAAACGATGTGCTCAAGCGGCAGGAAGTAGTGTGCTGCATCAGCAAACATGACCGGCGTGAACTGTGGCGTCGGCTGCGCTTGCCTCCCTTTTTCCCACTTTACCGTCTCCAAGACCAGCGAGGGAATCGGGAGTATACGGTGGCATTTGGCAAGGCAGCATTGATGCTTGAGCCGTTGCTGTGGCGTTTGCGAGACCGGGACGAAGACGAAGCCCCTATCATCTTATGATTCGGGAGGGAGAATGATGATACACCAGCAGTTGTTACGACGAGCCGTAGCTGGTCGCTCTCCGGCTCTAGTAGATTTCGTGGAAAGCATCGCTCCTCGTTTGCTAGAGCGGTTCACTACCATTCCAGCGTTGGGAGGAAGCGGCCAACCACAGTCGCCCACCGCTCTACAACTTCCTGAAGGGGTGATACGTTTTACCGAGGAGGAGCTGGTCCTCTTTGGTGAGAAGAACCCAGACCAAAGCCTCACCGCGCACATCCTCAATGGCTTGTTCGCCGGGCTGCGTTTGGCCGAACGGCTTCCGCCTGAGAAAGCCCTCTCCGATACCGAACAACGGCTGTGGGTGCTGGGTTACATCGTTCACGACTACACCAAAGTCTATGGCATCAAGGTGCCAGCCGGGCAGTTAGATACGATCCGACAGGTGGTACGTCACCTGGGAGAGGAATTGAGCTTTGACACTTATTTGCCCGACTGGCTGGATTACTTGGATGACATTGTATTCCTGGCCCAGAACACGCAAAAGGTGGAAGGTGCTAATCTGAACCTGCGCGACTACCGATTAAAGGCGCGCATCCGCCGTCTGGATGTGTTGCGTTTGCTTTCCTCGTACGCCGACGTACTGGTTCACATCAAATCCCCCTCCGAGGTGATGCTACCCGCTGCTGATGGGCGGAACCGGGCGGAGAATCTTCGTGAGACTCTGGCTGACCTCTTTGGCGCCGACCGGGCTCCTCGTCTGGCCTACCACAAACTGGCCGAGGTGCGAGGATTGCTCTCCAATCTGATCAACAACGCTGTGATGACCGAACTCAAGCAGCAGGGATATGAACCCTATCTATTTTTCCCCAATGGCGTGGTCTACCTGGCGGACCCTGGTATAGAGGCAAATGTGGAAGCACGAACAGTGGCCGATAGGGTGTGGGGGCGAGTATTGGAGATTGTCAGCGAGAGCGAGAGTTTCGGTATCAAGCCGTGGACGACGGGGCTGTTGGTCTCTTCCGGGCTTTATGAGATGGCAGGACTCGCCGGTGTACTGAACGCCGGTCTGCGCCGGGTGATGCGCCTGACGACCAATAACTCACCAGCTCGTTTATACGGCTTTTTCACTGGTCAGTCGGAAAACGACCTCAAGAAAGCCTTGGACGGTGATATGGAGCAGGTCAAAGCGGAGCAGGAGAAACTGATCCGGGCTGAAGGGATACCGGCCGACGAGCGAGTCCACAAGCTTGGCGAGTTTCTGGGGATGGTTTACCGTACCGTCCGGGATCAGTTCAAAAAGGCTCCCGACATTCAGCCTGTGCTGCTCGACATCCTAGGATTGGAGTGGCAGGTTGAAGAAATCCAGCCGGAGGGAGGGAAGCGCCGAGGGGGAGCAAAGCGTGTACGTCTGATTGAAGGCGATCAAACCCGTGAAGGGTTCTGGGAGAAAGGCGGTGTTTACTTTGGCTGGTTTTACGCTGCGGCGCGGTATGTGCAAGCACACCCTGGCTTGGATGATGCGGGTATTGAGGACACGATGCGGAATATCAGTGAGCGAGTGTTGACCTGGGTGGAGGAGGCCGGATTAGAAGCCAAGGCTGACAAAGGCTTGGATGAGGCAATAAAGGAGTATGCTGCCGCACAGGTAGAAGTAAGTGGCCTGAAACTCGATGCGGATAGAGATATGCGGGCGGTTTTCGCCCAAGAATTGAACCAGTATATGACAGCCAAGGCGGAGTACAAGCCTGTGTGTAGTATGTGTTCTGCTCAGTACGAGGCCACAGGTCAGGAAGCCACAGAAGTCCCTTTTGGCCCTCAGAGTTATACCAACAAGCACCCCCTGGGTTGGTCGAAGGTGGTGCGAGGGATTTGCCCTGTATGCCGCATTGAGCTGATTCTCCGCTTGATTCGTCAGGGTGTCCCAAGTGGTAAATACTTGGAGGAGGCCAAACCAGTTTGGTTCTTTCTCTACCCGACATACTTCTTCACACCCGAAACTGCTAGTGTGGTGTGGTATTTTGTCAGCCAATTCCAGACACTCAATGTGTTTGGGTTGCGCGATTGGCTTCGACAGTCGGGGTTCTCATTGAACGCATTTCTGAACTACGAAGAGTTCTTAGTGGCTGAGGAAGATCTGCCCCGAACGTTACGGATAAGTCGGTCCCGTCCCCCAAAGTATACCGAGTGTGATCATGCTGGGTTCTTCTTTTTCCCGGTCGAGCCCATTGTAAAGCGGCGCCCCGGCAGAGGCCCCAAGTCTACCGATACGGATTCTTGGGCTGTTCCTGCTCTGCTGGCGGTGGGCATTCCGCTGTTGTTGGATGTAAAGGCTGTGGTTACTCCGTCTTTTGTCCCGCTTTTCCAATCGGGGGCTGATTTTCGTGAGATGACAGTGCTGGACGGCCCACACAGTTTTATGGGCCACGTCTGGGAGCGGGACCGCTTTCGGGTGGACGAGTTGGAGGAAGCCCTGATCAAACTGCTGGAACTATACGATCTGCACCTGGATGTCTTTGCCGAAGGATACGACCCGCACTGGCCGCAGATCAACGCGGTGGCCAAAGACGTGGCGACCGATCCTTTCTACATCTTCAGCTATTACGAACGCAAGGAACGGACTAGAGGCGCTAGGCAGCGCAAGAAAGGAGGTCAACCAACATTCAAAGGTATCTCAAGTCAGGATCTCGAACGGTATCTCGAAATCTATCACATGTTGGGAGGTGAAATCAATATGGGCATTATAGGCAAATTGGTAGACGCCTACGCCGCTTTCTACCGGGCACGCAAATTAGATTCGGCCTACGGGATATTGCGACCTCTGGGCACGGCAATGGATGTCATCGTGAAGAGCGATCCTCACACAGAGCGAGATGACCTGCTTCTGTTGGTAACCGGTGCGGTGCACGATGACATTGACCGCGTTCGCGCGGATCAGGCCGAGGGATGGATTCCTCTAAAGACCGAGGAGCCGGAGCAAAAGTGGTTTCCACTCCTCCGTCAAAAGATCGAGGAATTCGGCCAAATGTGTGTGGATGATCTCTTCTACAGTTACTGCCAGGGCGACCGGGCAGTGCTTCGAGAACGGATGAACCGGCTGCGCTCGGCTGCGCGGTTCTACTATCTGCAAAACTACGGCTATCAGAAATAATAAGGAGGCAACCGATGACCACTTTGAACGATCTCAAGAAACGTGAGGACCTGTTCTTTGATGCAATTCCCCAACTGCCAATGGGGCGCTACGTTCACTTCGTCTTGCTGCGGGAGACCGAGTCCTTCCCCATCTTCCAGACTGATGGAACCCTCAACGTCATCCGTATGCAAGCCGGCCTGAAAGACGAGTCCCTTATCTCTCGCTTGGTGATGTTCAAACGCAAGCAATCTTCGCCCGAGCGGCTTACGGGTCGGGAATTGCTGCGACAGCAAGGCATCATCACCGACGAGAAAGGTGACCGGTTTTGTGAGTACAACAGTGCCAATTTTTGCAAATCCTGTCCCGATTGCATCTACTATGGCTTTGCCATCGGCGATGCAGGAGCGGAAAAATCCAAGGTCTACACCGACTCGGCCTTTTCCATCACCCCTTATGAAGAGTCGCACAAGCCTTTTTCCTTCAATGCGCTCTACGAGCACGGGACGATGACTCAGCGTGGGGAGACACGGGCCAGCTTTGGCGAGCAGGACCACGTCGTGCCGCAGGTGTTCTTTCCCGCCATTGTCACTTTGCGCGACCCGACCTACGAAGGCTTTCTCTACGTTTTGGGCAACATCCTGCGCACCGACCGGTATGGCGCTACCGACACCCGCACAGGCAAAGTGAAGAACCATCTCTTGGCCGTCGTCTTTACCAACGGCGAAATCTTCTCTAACCTGCGTTACACACAGGCCATCTACGACCATCTCAAGGAAAACGGCTGGTGGAGTGAGCCGTTGGTGAGAGGAACCGTGCTGGAGACAGGCGAATCTGTCTACGCCGCGCTGATAGCGCAGGAGCCGGTGGCGAGTCTGGAGGAGTTGACAGGAGACGAACTGGTCAACCTGTTAGCAGAGGTACAGGCACTCTATCAGGACGAAGCACAGACCAGGGCTCTACTGGAGGCGCTGGATGCCAAGACTCGCAAATACGCCGAGGACTATGGCGCGAAGAAGAGTTGAGGAGGGGGCTGATGCACATCGCACGCTGTCGGCTGACCCTGCACGACACGTTGTTTTACGCCACGCGGGAGATGGGCACTCTGTATGAAACGGAGCGGTACATCCACAACTATGCCCTCTCGTATGCGCTGTTCAACGACACCATCATCCGGGTGCCCTACTTTTGCGCTTCCTACAAGCCAGGCTATCCCGCCGACTTGGAGAAACTGAACGAGATGGGCATCTATGTCACACCGGCGCGGCCGCTAGTCTGGGACTATGTGCTGGCGACCTGGAAGATGGCCCAGGTGACCTACTATCGCAAACCGGAGCGATTTGGTGGCAAGAACTATCCAGTGAACATCGGGCGGGCAAAGGAACTCGGCCCAGGTAGCACCTTTGAGTTCTTCGTTCTCAGCGAAGGGCCGGTTACCCTGCCGCGGTGGATTCGGTTGGGAAAGTGGATGAGCAAGGCCGAGGTGGTGATCCTATCCACGCAGATCAGCAGAGCACACCCGGCCGACAAGCCGTTCATTGCCGCTTGCCCCCTCAATCCTCTCGATACGCCTTTGCAGGCTACTGCTTTCGACCTGATCTCTATGCCGCCGGTGAGCCTGATTAACAACGCCCGACTGGTGGGAGCATATTACGAAGTTGATGGTATCAAATTGCCTGCGGGGATGAAGTATACTTTTCCACTAGCAGAAACGTAGCAGGCAGTAAGGATGTACATAATACCTTGGCAGCGCCCATCGAGATTTTCAATTATTACTATCCACCCTATTGGCGACGCGAAGGTCGCACACAAGTGCTGAGATATGGCACTTTGCTTATACCACGTTCCTAGACGAAGGAGGCAAAGATGATTCTGAAGACGTTACAACCCTACACCAACTACTTCGTCCCCACCATCCCCCGCACACCCACCAACCGCTACGCAAGCATCGTGTTGCTGCGGGAGACCAAGTCCTACGCCATCTTTACCACCGAAGGTGGCGAACAGCAGGACGTGGAGGAGGTCCCGGCCGGCCTGACCCACGCCGAGCCGACCACCCGCCTGGTCATGTTCAAGCGCAAGCAGGTGGCCCCGGAGCGGCGCACCGGCAAGGCCCTCCTGCGGCAGTACGGCGTCTTTCCCTACGCCATCCGGGACGGGCGGGTGCTCTACGGCGAAGAGGCCGCTCAAATCCAGAATCACTACGACGACTGCTACCTCACCGAGGGTCTCTGCACCCACTGCCCCGACTGCCTCATCTACGGCTACGCCGCCATCGAGGCCGAGGGCGCCCGCAAAGCTCGCCTGATGACCGACACCTGCTTCACCGTCCGCCCCTACGAGATCATCCAGAAGCAGGTCAAGTTCAATGTCATTGACGAGGCCAGGCACACCTCCGGCACCATCACCGAGTACGACTATACCACGCCGGGCGTCTTTCTCCCCGCCGTGGAGACGACGGTGGACCTGACCGCCGACGAGTTCACCTACGTCCTGGGCAACGTCCTGCGCACCACCCGTTATGGCAAAGAGGGTACCCGCCAGGGCTTTGTGCGCAACCACATCCTGGCCATCGCTTTCTCCGACGTGGAACTTTTCGCCAACCTGGAGTTCACCCAGGCTCTCTACGACGCCTTCGTGGATGCCGGCATAGACCTGGCAGCTGACGGCCTGACGCTGGCCGATTTCCAACAGCACGCCGAGGCCGTCATTCAGCGGTTGACGGGACAGTTGACCGGGCGACTTACGCTGGTCACCGGCGAGGAACTGGCGGGCATCCTGGAGGACGTGCGTGCTCTGAACCAGAACGAGGAGCGTCTGGCCGGGTTCTTGCGAGACCTGAACACGCAATCGGCGTCCTTCGTCGTGTAGCTGTCTGCTCGCTTGGTCGGGTAGTCAGTTAGTCAGTATCCTCCCGACCACCCGACCACCGGACCCACGACCAACCCACGTCTGGAGGTGTCTATGCACATTTATCGGGGCACGTTAGAGCTATTGGACTATGTTTTCTACGCCACCACCGAACGGGGCAAGGCCTACGAAACGGGGGCCTTCATCCACAACTATGCCCTGGTCTACGCCCTGGGACTGGCGCGCGGCGAGACGTACACCTATGCCCGTCTGACGCAAGAGCCCCACTATGCTGAAGAGCTCACACCCCTCAACGGACATCTCTACCTCACCCCCGCCGCGCCGGAGCGAGTGGCCCACCGCCTGGTGCAGTGGAATACCATCCGCGAGGGGTATGCCTTTCCGGGCAAGGAACCGTCGGTGGGCTACCCCGACTGGGGCTTTGCTCGCATGCTGCGACCGGGCTCTCGTTTTCTGTTCTATCTGCTTGTGTCCGACCTTGCTGCCCTGCCCGATGCGCCCGCACTCCATGATCTTATAGCAGAGAAGACAACGCGGATACGGCTGGGCAAGTTCCCCGGCAAGGCCCGCTTGCAGGCGCAGCAGGCGGACAGGGTGGTGATACAGGAGGGGCCTTTCCAGACGACAGCCATGCTCAACTGGCGCGACCTGGAGACCGACCCCCAGGTGTGCGACGTGGTCGCCGCCAGCCTGCCCACCCGCCTGCTCAGCCGCGCCCACTTTGCGGAGGGGCCGTACTACGAGGCCCACTTTGGCCGGGACATCGTCCGGCTGCCGGTGCGGATGCGCTTCCTGGCCCGGCCACCCGAGACACGTCGTCACGCAAGGAGTCGCCGATGAACCCACTGACCGTGGAGGTCGGCCCGCTGGCCTATGCCCAAACCGACGAGCCGTGGGTTGGCCACCTTCGGCCCTACCTCTACCAGAGCCGGGTCTACCGGGCTGTGCAGGAAGCGTTGGCGGGGCGAGAGACGCGCTGCCTCTTCCTGGTCACGCCCACCGGCAGCGGCAAGACACTGGCCAGCTACGCCTACACCATCAACCACGGCATACCAGCCTTTGGCGTCTACCCCACCAACGAGCTGATCCGCGACCAGGAACGGGCCTTGAAAGGGTGGCTGGACCCCGATGACAACTATCAGTTGTTGCGGATTGACAGCCGGCAGCTCGATCACTGGCAGGATGCTCTCGATCTGCCGCAACATGCCCAGACCTTCGAGCGGTTGATGCGTTGGCAACCGACCATTCTCACCAATCCCGACATCCTGTTCTACACCTTCTTTGGCCTCTATCGGGGACCGCAGGGGCTGAGCCAGCGGCTCTTTACACTCCTGGCCCAATATCGGCTGTTCATCTTCGACGAATTCCACCTCTACAACGTCAAGCAGATGGCCGATGTAGCCTTCCTGGTGGGAACGTTGCACGCCATCAATCCGAAACACGGGCGCGTCTTCCTCTTCGCCTCGGCCACGCCAGAGTCACCGGCCCGCGACTGGCTGCGCGAGCACCTGCATCTGCCGGTGGAGATGGTTGAAGGAGAACCGTCGGACGCGCCGGAGGCCCGCACCATCGCCCATCCGCTGCGACTGACCCTGCTGCCCGCCGACCTGCGCCGTTGGAAAGGGGTGGAGACACTGCTGGAGTACCTGCCGGCGCTGGAGCCATTCCTCGAAGAGCATCCCCGGGCCCGCCTGGTGACCATCCTCGACTCGGTGGCCGGAGCCATCGCCGCCGCCCAGGCCCTGCGCCAGCGGTTCCCCGGCAAAGCAGTGGGCGAAGTGCACGGCTTCAGTTCCCAACAGGAGCGCGAGGAGGCGCTGCGCCGACCCTTCACCGTCGGCACCTCCACCATCGAAGTGGGCATTGACTTCAAGGACGAGGCGGAAAAGGACGTGCTGATCTTTGAAGCGCGCACCGCGGCCCAGTTCATCCAGCGCTTCGGGCGGCTGGCACGGCACAAGAAAGCCCTCGCCATTCCTAACCGCGTCATCGCCCTGGTGCCGGAGTACGTCTACCACTTTTTGGACAACAAACTGGGCAATGGGCAGGCCCTCTCACGCCACGAACTGTACGCCCTGGTCGAGGAAGGCTACACCAAACCGGAGGATTTCGAGCGCTACCTGCGCACCCACGCCGCCGCCGAGTTCCAGGCCGCCCGCAAGAACGCCCAGTGGCCCTTCCAGCCCGACGACCGGCCGCGCATCGAACAGGAACTGGCGGCGACCATCACCGCGCTGACGGGCAAGACCGATGGGCAAGCGTGGGCACTTTACCGCCGCTACCAGGACGAGGAGCGCATCCTGGCCCCCTTGCTCACCTTTCGCGGCAGCGGGCTCGAAGCCGCCATCCTGGACGAGCGCGGCAGCGATCCCGGCTTCCCGGCCAAACGCTACAACCTGATGTTCCTCCTGCGGCGGGGCATCTTCACCGAACTGGATGAGGAAGAGTACCTGGCGCGGCTGGAAGCACTGGCCGACCGCTGGCCGGAAGACGCCGCACGCGAGCGGCGCTACGGCCAACGCATTGGACGCAAGCCGGAGGACCTGTTGGGCGTTTGCGGGTTCTTCAGGCTGACCGGCCTGCTGGAAAAGGGCCGCAAGGTCTGGTTCGAGATAGGCGAAGAGGCTGTCTGGGGGCGCAAGGCACGGGTGACGGTGATTGACGGGTTGGAGATAGTGACTGACCCAGACATGCCCTTGAGGCGGCTCAACCGTCACCTGCGCAAAAAACAAGTCGTCGCCTGGTTTGTGGACCGTCACCCGGCCTCCATCAAACTGGGCCGCGCCCTGCCGCCCCTGTTTGAGATCCATGAGTTGCGCCTCCGTCGGCCCGGTGGCGGCCTCAGCCCCACCGTGTGGAGCATCGCCTTCAACCAGGACGCCTTCTTCGTGGACAGCCTGGGTTGGGGGCAGGAACAGAGGGAGGATGCAGCCATCATCCTGTGATGGGATGCTCCGCTTCCGACGAGGCGGGCATTGGCCTGATGTAGCTGAGGAACGTGAAAAGGTGAGAGTCACCCCGCCTGGGCGTACTCCTCCAGCATTACCAGTGTCGGCTCCGTCACCCGCCCGGCCCAACGGCGGTCGTTGGTCACAATGGCATCAGCACCGGCCAGCTGCGCAGCCGCTACCTGGATGGCGTCTGGCGTGCGCAACCCGGTGGCCGCTTGCACCAGCGCTGTCTCTCGCGCTAGAGCAACATCCAGAGGCACTATACGCAGGTTGGGAAAATGAGTGAGGTAAAGTTCATACTCCCACATTGCCCGCCGGTCACCCGCCTGTGCCGGGGCGGTCAAGACCTCAGCCAGAGTAACGGTTGTGATCAAGCCAGCGATTTGGTTAGATTCGATGGCTTTCAACACCGCGCTGGTCAGCGGGGCGTAGCGAGGGTGATTGGATAGATGATAGGAGAAGACCATCGTATCCAGGGCTAACAGCTTGCACCCAGATATAGCGCGTCGCAATTCCTCTACCCCCATGAAGCCCGCTCCTCCTCCAGCCAGGCATCTGGATCCGGCCAAATTTCCTTATGCAGCCCCCGCAGGGTCTCGGTAAAACTGGCCGGCTGAGGGCGCAGGAAAACGGTGTCGCCGTCCACCAGGAACAGCACCGTGTCCTGCGGCTGGAGATCAAGAGCTTCGCGCACGGGCTTGGGGATCACGATTTGATACTTGCTGCTTATTCTAGCAGTGATGGCTCGCATCGTCTTACCTCCTTGTTGTTGGTAAAGGTATAATAACAGAGTAAGGGGAAAAGGTCAAATGAGAGCAAGTAATCATGGTAAGCTTTACTCTATCGTTCTCATACTTACTCCCACCCGTTCGGGCACAATGCGTGCCACCGTGGGGCATCAGGCCCACGCTGCTTTTCTGCGCACCGTACGGGAGGCCGACGCGGCTCTGGCCGAAGTACTGCACCACCCCGATTTGCCCATGCGTCCTTTCACCGTCTCTCGCCTGCTGGGGGTGGATCAGGCCCATAACCGACGGGTGCGAGTTTCGCCAGGGCAAGATTATGCTTTGCGCTTCACCGTGCTCTACGAGCCTATTTTCCAACAGTTCATGCAGCGCTTCCTGGGGGAGAAGGGCCGGCCCGTCATCCGCCTGGGCGAGGTGGTGTTCCTCATCAAGGAAATCCTGGTTACGCCCGATAGTCACCCCTGGGCCGGTTACACCTCGTGGAGCGCCCTGGTCACCGAAGCCCAACCCCGGACGGAAATCACCCTGGAGTTCACCTCGCCGACGGCTTTCAACTTTGGAACACAACCGTGGGGCAAACGCTTCTTCGTTCTGCCCGATCCAGAACCGGTGTTTGGTAGCCTGATCCGCACCTGGAACTCCTTGGCTCCACCGGAGCTGGCGCTGGATACCAAAGCACTCCAGGCTTATCTGGTGGAAAACGTGGTCATCCGCCGCCTGAAGAATCTGGAGACGAGGATGCTGTGCTATAGAAAACATCCCCAGATCGGCTTTACAGGCCAGGTGGAGTATGGATTGATGGGCGATGGAGACGAGGAGATAAAATGCCAGCTCAACGCCCTGGCCGATTTGGCTTTCTACAGTGGAGTGGGTTATCACACCACTATGGGGATGGGGCAGACACGGAGGGTGATCGAGTAGTCGGATGGTCTGGGTGGTCTGGTAGTCGGGTAGTTGGGGGCATTGGGTATGATCCAGGGGCCGGGTTTGGGATACCACACGGGCTATAGATCATAGACCACAAGACTAAGGACCAGAAGACTAAAGGCCAGAAAACTATGGACTACCTTCCAATCTCCATGCTTAACCAACTGGAATACTGCGAGCGGCGCTTTTGGCTGATGTTCGTCTGTGGGGAAATGGAGGTGAACGCCCCGGTGCTGGAAGGCACACTGCAACACGAACGGGCGCATACCTCCGCTCGTGAACAAGAGGGCGAAACATTGATCCGCCGCCGGGTGTACGTCTACTCTGACGCATTGCAACTGGTGGGCTTCATTGACGTCCTGGAAGAGCGGGACGGGCAGCTCATCCCGGTGGAATACAAACACGGGAAGATGGGACGCTGGCTCAACGATCACATTCAACTTTGTGCTCAGGCTCTCTGTCTGGAAGAGCGCACCGGCCAGAAAGTTGAGTATGGACACGTTTTCTACTGGGGTTCGCGACGGCGGGAACGGGTGGATTTCACCCCGGAACTGCGAGCGCGGACCCGGGCCAGTGTGGCCAGAGCTTTTGCTCTTTTGGCAGAAGATCGAATACCACCTCCCCTGGAGAAACAGGCCAAGTGTCGTGATTGTTCCCTGGAGCCCGTCTGTTTGCCCCGCGAAGTGCGGATGTTGGTTTAGTCGGGTGGTTGGGTTAGTCAAATAGTCGAGTGGTCGGGTAGTTGGGTGGTCGGATGATTATACCAATTGCCGTTTCAAAGACCACAAATGCGTGGGTAGCAAGCCAACCGCGTTGGCCGTCAAAATCAGGATGGTAGGCCACTTTCCAGGCCTCCGCCCAATGCGATTGGGCTTCTACCCAACTCGGAGAAGGGATGGTTCATTTGCTGGAGGAAATAGGTTTACACTTTTGAAGCCCCGAAAAGCTCTCCAGAGAAAATAGCTACGCCTTGTGGCCGGATCCAGCGGGCAAATCGGCCCGCCGGGGCGACCGCAAGGGGTCGCCCCTACCACATTATTTATTATGCGTTGCTTGGCTCGGGCAAGTTCTCTGTCAACGAATATGCAACGAATAAACGAATAGACCGCGATGATGGTCATTCGCTTATTCGTTCCACCATTCGTTGACAGTATGCTACCCGATTCAAGTGTCAACCCATTCTGAACCATCCCCTCGGAGAATACGGTTCTTGAATGGACAATTGGTATAACCCTTAACTTGATGCGTATAGGGCGCAGCGGCGCTGCGCCCCTACGGAGGACGCACCGCCGTGTAACAGGCGACGCTGGTTGTGGAAGCAAGAGAGACCACCCCGCCAACTCACTTGCACTCCACGAACCTTAAAAATTTCTCCACCCCCTTGACAGCGACTCAATTCTCTGTATAATTGAAGTAACACGTGTTACTAAAGCGAGTTAATAACGCAGGAGCAAGGATGCCCAAAAAAAGAGTGACCAGCCAGGATGTTGCAGAGCTAGCTGGTGTATCGCGTACCACCGTCTCCTTTGTGCTCAACAATGTCCCCGGAGCGAAAATCAGCGAAGAAACGCGCCGCCGCGTACTGGAAGCCGCCCGCCAACTCAACTATTACCCCGCCTCCGCCGCCCGTTCGCTGGCCAGCGGCCGCACCAACGTTATCGGCCTGGTCATGTGCCAGAGTCCCGATAGCGTCTTCGCCGACGCCTTCCTGCCAGAAGTCATCCGCGGTCTCGGGGAAGTCACTCAGGAACAAGGCTTTCGCCTTCTCCTGCAATCGGTAGCAGACATCACCCACCCAGAAGCCTACATCGCTCTGGTGCGCGAAAAGTACATTGACGGCTTAATCGTCTCCGGCCCCCGTTCCGACGACGCCCAATTGCCCCAACTGGCTAAAGAAGGTTTTCCCATAGTCCTGCTGGGACAATTAAACGAGGCGAACTTCAACTTTGTGGACGTGGACAACGTAGGCGCGGCCCGCATGGCCACCGAACACCTCATCGCCCTGGGACACCAACGCATCGGCCTGATCACCAACGCCCCCCTCCAATACACTGCCAGCCGAGACCGACTCCAGGGCTACCGCATGGCTTTGGAGGACCACGGCTTGCCTTACGACG
Organism: Anaerolineae bacterium; assembly: GCA_014360845.1. Classification (GTDB taxonomy): domain Bacteria; phylum Chloroflexota; class Anaerolineae; order JACIWR01; family JACIWR01; genus JACIWR01. The sequence continues at coordinate 6,655 of JACIWR010000010.1, read as the reverse complement.
AGAACCTGGTCCGCTACGGTAACTTCCGCGAGGAGAGCGGTTACCAGGCCATGAGCCAAATACTGGCCCTGCCGGAACGGCCCACAGCCATGTTTGTCGCCTGCGACCTGGTTGCTTTCGGCGCGATGGAGGCCATCAAAGAAAAAGGGTTGAAAATACCGGAGGACATCGCCATCGTCGGCTTCGATGACGTGCGCCTGGCCTCCTACGTAGACCCACCCCTCACCACCGTACGCCTGCCGGCTTACGAACAAGGACGCCGCGCAGCAGAGCTGTTGATTCGTCTCATTAACGAGGAAAACGTCCAACAGACGCAAATACTTCTGGATACGGAACTGGTCATCCGCGAATCCTGCGGCGCCAAACTCAAATCAGCCTCTTCCTAGCCCCAACCTCAGGCTTTTGCCCACTGACTGGAAGAGGTCTTTTTACAGCCGTATACTAACGCGCTTTAGTAACACGAGTAAATTACTTCGCCACACCCCTTCGATCTCACTAGCCTCAGCAGGGAGGAGGTGATAGCTATCGAACGACCGTTCCCACGTCTTGTGTTATCGGCCCTAGCCAATTAAATCTGGCTCAAGGAGGAGAAAAGCCATGTTGCAAAAGAAATTTGCTTTAGTTCTAACCCTACTCGTGGTGACCAGCATGTTGCTCACCGGCTGCCCCACTCCGGCAGCTCCCACTCCTACTTCACCGCCACCAACGCCCACCTCAACACCCAAAGCCGAACCCACTCCCACCACCCCACCGGCCCCCGCCATTGACTGCATGGGGGCCGCGGCAGGGGATGAGGTTTCGGTCATCTATCAGTGGTCCGGTGCGGAAGAGGAGAAGTTCAACGCCGTGGTCAAGCCGCTGGTGGACGCCTGCGGCATCAAGATCGTGGCCCAGTCCACCCGCGACGCCGCCGTCCTCGACACCAAGGCCAAGTCCACCCCGCCTGACCTCGTCTTCTGGCCTACCACCGCTCCCCTCACCCTCTACACCGCTCAACTCAAGGACCTGGCCTCCCTCGGCGCTAACCCTGACAACTACGCCGATTACTGGATCGAGATGGGCTCCGTAGACGGTCAGTGGCTCGGCGTGCCCGTCAAGGCCGACATCAAGACCATCATCTGGTACAGCCCCGCCAACTTCGACCTCTTCGGCTACTCCGTCCCCACCACCTGGGACGAACTCGACGCCCTCGTCGAACAGATGGTCGCCGACGGCAACGTCCCCTGGTCTATGGGCCTCGAATCCGGCCCCGCCACCGGCTGGACCGGCTCCGACTTCATCCAGGACATCCTCCTCGTCCAGCAGGGACCCCAGTACGTCCTCGACCTCATCGCCGGCAAAATCCCCTACAACGACGCCGGCGTCAAACAGGCCTACGAAACCTACGGCAAGTGGGCTAAGGACGAAAAGTACACCGTCGGCGGCGCTCAGGGCACCGTCTCCACCGGCTTCCTCGACGCCATCTACAAGGTCTTCTCCGACCCGCCCGAAGCCATGATGGTCAAGCAGTCCGGCTTCGCCGGCGGCGAAATCGCCAAGCAGTACCCTGACCTGGAGTACGGCGTGGATTACGACTTCTTCCCCGTCCCAGGAGCCCAGGGTATGCAGGGCGGCGCCGACTTCATGATGGCCTTCGGCGATAGCCCCGCCACCAAGGCCCTCGTCGCCTACCTCACCGGCCCCGAAGGCGCAGCCCAGTGGGCTAAGGTCGGCTTCGACCTCTCACCCAACAAGCTGGCCCTCGGTAACTACACCGACCCCGCCCTCATCAAGAAGGCCGAAGCCCTGGCCGGCGCTCAAGGCTTCACCCCAGACATCGGCGATACCATCCCCGCCCCCTTCGGCGAGGCCGAGTGGAAAGCTATCGTGGACTACATCAACGGCGCCGACCTCGATACCGTCCTGGCCGCCGCCGCCCAGGCCCAGGCCGACGCGCTACAGTAGCCATAGAGACCACACAAACTACCGGGGCGCTCCTGCGGGAGCGCCCCGGACAAAATCGGGTGACTACCTGACCAAGAAAGGGAGACACAGTCATGGTCCCCAAGATTATGAAACAAGGTACACTCACTCCCTGGCTTTACTTAGCAGCAGCCCTTATCATCATGCTCGTGTTCATCGTCTATCCTACCATCAACACCTTTGTCCTGAGCCTGAGGAACAAAACCGGCGATGCCCCTGCGTCAGTGGATTGCCGGCCCGGTGAACCCTGTTGGGGCATTTTCGAAAACTACCGCTACGCTCTCACCAATCCCGAAATGGTTCAGGCTCTGCGCAACAACGCCTTGTGGATACTGCTGACCGTTCCCGGCACGGTGGGAGCGGGACTCATGTTCGCCGTCCTGACCGATCGCGTGCGTTATGAGCGACTGGCCAAGACGGTGATTTTCCTGCCCATGGCCATTTCTTTTGTGGGCGCAGGTGTTATCTGGAAATTCGTCTACTATCTGGAAACAGGGGGAGGCCCCCAAATCGGCGTGCTCAACGCTATCATCACCGCCCTGGGCGGAGAACCCGTAGCCTGGCTCACCAACAAAAATTGGCTCGTCAATAACATGTCCCTCTGGGTGGTATGGATTTGGTTGTGGGCCGGGTTCTGCATGACTATTCTGTCGGCGGCCCTGAAAGGCATACCCACCGAGATACTGGAAGCTGCCCGCGTAGACGGTGCCACCGAGTGGCAAGTGTTCTGGCGCATTATGTTCCCCATGATTCTACCGACCGTGACCGTCGTCGCCACGACCATGACCATCAACGTGCTTAAAGTTTTCGATATCGTCTTCGTCATGACCAACGGCTTGAACGGCACCGAAGTGATCGCCAACCGTATGTTCAAGTTCATCGTCACCAACCAGGGGCGCTCGATGGCCATCGCTGTGCTGCTCATTTTGCTGACCATCCCCATCATGATCATCAACGTGCGTCGCTTCCGCGAACAGGAGGCGATACGATGAACACCGAACGCATCAAACGCATTTTAGGTCGGATTCCGCTGCATTTCGTCGTCATCTCACTGGTTATCATCTGGCTGGTACCTACCCTGGGGGTATTCGTGACCTCTTTCCGTTCGCGCCAGGCCGTTCGCGAATCGGGCTGGTGGACGGTGATAAAAGGAGCCCCCATCCCTGGGAAAGAAGAATACCGGGAGGCTTGCGCCTCCTGTCATGGTATGGATGGCAAAGCCCTGGCCGAGGCAGACCTCTCCGACCCTGAAGTAGTAGGTGATTATGTCAAAACTAACCGCCTATTGCCCCTGCTCCGCGAGGAAATTGACGGTCAGCCGCATGTGGAAGACCCAGAGTGGCAGGCCTTGATCCAGGATAAATCGCGCACCAAAGAGGCTCTGGACAAGCTCTCCCCCATCAGCCAATATCTGAGCACCCTCTCCGGCGGCAGCCAAATCGCCAAGTATGATCTCACTATGAGCAACTGGATAGACGCCTTGGTGGGATATAAGGGCACGGAGACCTATCAAGAGGACTGCGCCACCGGAGTCAGCAAGAGCGGTAAGTTCAAGTGCGATGCCAGCGATTTGCTCAACCCGGAGGGCATGGCCCGCGCTTTCGTGAACAGCTTGCTCGTCACCATCCCGGCCACTATCCTGCCCATTCTCTTCGCCGCTTTCGCCGCCTACGCCTTCGCCTGGATGGACTTCCGCGGGCGAATGTGGTTGTTCTCCCTGCTGGTGGGGCTGCAAATCGTACCCCTGCAGATGACCCTGGTGCCCATCGCGCGCCTGTACAGTCGCTTGGGACTGGAAAGCAGTTTCCTCGGCATCTGGCTCTTCCACACCGGCTTTGGCCTGCCCTACGCCATCTACCTGCTGCGCAACTTCCTGGGCGGGCTACCACGCGATTTGTTTGAATCCATCTACCTGGATGGGGCCAATCACTGGACAGCGTTCTGGAAACTGGCCCTGCCGCTATCAGTGCCGGCCATCGCTTCCCTGGCCATCTTCCAGTTCCTGTGGGTATGGAACGATTTGCTGGTAGCTATCATCCTGCTGCCCACCAACCCGGTGCTCACTTACCAGATAACCAATCTTATTGATCCCAGAGGCGGCAACTGGCACCTGCTCACCGCGGCCGCTTTCCTATCCATGATTGTGCCCATGCTCGTTTTCCTGGCCTTCCAGCGCTACTTCGTGCGCGGTCTGCTGGCTGGCGCGGTGAAAGGCTAGGCTCCGGCGTATCGGCGAGATAGGTTCCTCACCTGTACTAGCATTGAGTCAACATCTACATCTTCTCCAGGAGGACAAATTATCATGCTCAAAACCGTGGAGCTACAGCCCAAATCTCTGACCGACTATATCCCCATCGTCGGTGAAGAGACTATCGAACAAATCCGTGCCTTAGCCGAGCCACTAAAAGGCGCACGGGTGGTGCATATCAACGCTACGGCCTTCGGCGGCGGGGTGGCAGAGATGCTCTACACCCTCGTGCCCCTGATGCGCGACGTGGGGTTAGAGGCCGAATGGCAGGTCATCACCGGCACCGATGAGTTCTTTAACGTGACCAAAGCGTTCCACAACGGCCTGCAAGGGATGGACCTGCCCCTGACCGATGAGATGAAAAGCATCTGGCAGCAATACAATCAGTACAACGCTGCTGCCTTCGAGGGCGAGTACGACTTCGTGATAGTACACGATCCCCAACCGGCCGGTATGCATGCTTACCGCCAGGGGAGAGGGGGACGGCGGTGGATTTGGCGCTGCCACATTGACACTTCGACGCCCAACCCCGCTTTTTGGGATTTCATCGTACCCTATCTCCAGCTCTACGATGCGGGCATCTTCACCATGCAACAATACGTGGGGCAGGGTCTGGCCCTTCCTCGTCTGGCCATCATCACCCCGACCATTGACCCTCTCTCACCCAAGAACGCGGCGCAGCCGGTGGAGGAAAACAAGAAAATCGTCCGCAGCTACGGCCTCGATCTGGACCGGCCCTTGCTGACCCAGGTCTCGCGTTACGACCCGTGGAAAGACCCGCTAGGGGTGATTGATGCCTATCGTCTGGTGAAACGCGAGATACCGGGCGTCCAACTGGCCCTGCTCGGCTCCATGGCCTCGGACGACCCGGAAGGCTGGGTCTACTACGACCGCACCGTGCGCCACGCTGGCGAGGACTTCGACATCTACATCCTGCACAACTTCCACGGGGTGGGCAACCGCGAAGTGAATGCCTTCCAGGCCCTGTCAGACGTGGTGATCCAGAAATCCACCCGTGAAGGATTCGGGCTGGTGGTCACCGAGGCGCTGTGGAAGGGGACGCCCGTGGTGGGCGGTAACGTGGGAGGCATCCCCTTGCAGGTGCTGGATGGGGAAACGGGCTTTCTGGTAGACAGTGTGGAGGCCTGCGCGGAGAAAACGCTTTACCTGCTCCAGCATCCCGACGAGGCCGCCCGCATGGGGGCACAGGGCCGGGAGCACGTGCGCCGGAACTTCCTCAGCACTCGTCACCTGCGGGATTATCTACAGCTTTTCAGCGACCTGGGATGAGCCACGCAGCACAAAAGCACAGGGGCACACTGCTTTGTCGGTGTGCCCCTGTTGCGCCTGACTCAAGCGCGCGCCATTAACTCCCCCAGAGAGAAATCTGGGTAGTGTCCCTCAATCATGTTGATGCGATTCTGGTTCCCTTTTTCACCGCAGAGAACGCCGAGACGTATCTTCTCAATAATTTGGGGTAGGGGCAGGTCTTGCACCTGCCCGCCTGGGCGACCGCAAGGGTTCGCCCCTACATTTTGAGAAGATACGCCGAGACTTCGTCGTGAGCACAGAAGTATCCGCGTCGGGCCCCGGGCCCGACCTACTGATTTTGACCCGGGATTGGACCCGGTCCGCAT
>JACIWR010000010.1:0-798 GCA_014360845.1 Anaerolineae bacterium | reverse complement strand
CCTTCTTGGCCTGGGAGGAAAAGCGTAGATGCAAAATAGCGCCCTGGGTCTATCGTCTATGTGGGGCATCGGTCGCTTCCAACGGCTGACGGATTTCATCGCCGCGGGCCAGGCGATGGGTTTCGAACGCTTCGAGCTCAATCACAAAATCAGTCCGGCCCTGCTCTCCACCCTGCCCCGTAACCAGGTACCCATCACCAGCGTCCACCACCCCTGTCCCGTCCTGCTGCCCTCCCATGAGGTCAAAGCACGCGGGCTGTTCATCTCCTCCACCGACGAGGAGAAGCGCCAGCAAGCTGTGAACATGTTGCGTCATACGCTCCGCACCACCGTTGAAGTAGGAGCGCGAGCCGTAATCGTCCACGCCGGGCAGATTGACTTTGGCCCCGAACTGGAACAAGAATTAAGCCACCTGTACCGGGCGGGGCTGAGCGATTCGCCAACTTTTCAAGAGTTACGAGAGCGCCTGGACTCCCTGCATCGAGCCCGGGCTCCGGTCAACCTGGAGATCGCGCGGCGTAGTTTGCACGAGCTCCTTCCCGACCTCGAGCGCCTGGGTTTGTGCCTGGGTATCGAGGTCCGGGTGCACTACAATCAGATCCCCTCGCGGCCCGAAGAGGCCGCTTATCTGCTGGAAGACACCGATCCAGCCCTGCTCGGCTACTGGCATGATACCGGTCACGCCGAGAGGTTGGCCCGCCTGGGGTTCGTCCCTCATCTGGCCTGGCTGGAGGCCTTGAGCCATCGCCTGGTCGGTGTGCATTTCAGCGATGCCCGTGGTCTAAAGGATCACCTGGC
>JACIWR010000001.1 GCA_014360845.1 Anaerolineae bacterium | reverse complement strand
CGGCCAATGTCCTGGACATCGGCGGCGGGGCCAAGGCCGAGAAAGTAGCCGCGGCCTTGCGCATCATTCTTTCCGATGAGAATGTCAAAGCAGTGCTGTTCAACATCTTTGGCGGGATTACCCGCTGTGACGAGTCGTGGGATGGCAGGTTGGTTGCCGGTATGCCTCACGGCAGCTGAAGTATATGACAGGGTGAGGGTTTTGTCAAAGTAAGAGCTGCTTTGGGGCAATGGCCTAAATGGAGCAGAAGTGGTATAATTTGCGACTGGACTCTGGCGCAAAACTCTTGCCAGACTTCCGACTTGGAGGAGCGACTTCCGGTCGCCGACTGAGAGGATAACGTCGTATGGCATATTACGCAGGTGTGGATTTGGGTTCCATCACCGTCAAGGCGGTGATCATGGACGAGGAAGGGCTGGTCGCCTCGGCGCTGGATTTTGCCGGATACAACAGTGCCCGGGCTGCGGAGCAGGCTTTGGGCGAGGCGTTGCGCCGCGCCGGATTGCGCCGCGAGGACGTGTCGCGCCTGGTGGGCACCGGCTATGGCCGCAATCGCGTGCCGGGGGCCGATAAACAGGTCACGGAGATAACCTGTCACGCGCGGGGGGCGCATTGGCTGCTTCCGGCGACGCGCACGGTGATTGACATCGGCGGGCAGGATAGCAAGGGTATCGCCCTCGACGAGCGGGGGCGGGTGGTGAACTTCGTGATGAACGACAAATGCGCCGCCGGGACGGGTCGCTTTCTGGAGGTGATGGCCCATGCGCTGGAGGTGGATCTGGAGTCCTTTGGCGATCTGGCGCTACAGGCTCCCCGACGGGCGCAGATCAGCAGCACCTGCACCGTCTTCGCCGAGTCCGAGGTCATCTCGCTTATCGCGGCTGGCGTGCCCCGCGAGGAGATCATCGCCGGTATCCACCAGGCCATCGCCGCCCGCATCGCCAGCATGATGCAGAAAATCCCCGTGCAGGATGTGGTCATGATCACCGGTGGAGTGGCCCGGAACGTGGGCGTGGCGCACATGCTGGGAGAGCGCTTGAGTCGCGAGACAGTGGTGCTCCCCGAGGCACAACTCACGGGAGCTATCGGGGCGGCACTCATCGCGCGGGAGATGGGGTGAAATCACCAGCTCCTCATGCGGTGATGAGGATGGTGCCCTGGCGGGGAGGCACCACGGCACGGCGGTGAGTCTGGCCCGCAGTACATGAACTTTCAGAAAATAATTGGGTTATCGCCTCTGGCCTCGCCTGGGGCTCGAAGCCCCAGGCTGAGCGGCGGAAGGGCGCTGCAAGCGCCCTGAAAGTTGCCTGGAAAGCTCAATAGCCCGCTTGGAAGCGGGCTTGAGCTGCTCAGCCCTGAGCCCTCGGCCTGAGCCGCGCCGAAGGCTTCAGCTCGGGGCGGGTAAGCGACCGGGCAGCTTCTGTAACCCGAGTAATTTCTTAAACTTCATCAACTGCGGGACAGCAAAAAGAAATCACCAGCCTGATAGCTGATCCCCTGGTGCAGCAGTGACCGCTCCCCCGCCAACGGCGGGGGTTTTCTTTGCAGCGCCCTGCCACTTGACTTCACCACCGATTTGCCGTATAATATACGCACAAGTATGATACTTTTGCGTATAATACGAGGTGCTTATGTTCTGGAATCGTCAGCAGGAGCTGAATTCCCTGGAGAGCATTTACGCCCGGCCGGGGGGACAACTGGTGGTCATCTATGGCCGGCGGCGGGTGGGCAAGACGGCGCTGATCCGCGAGTTCGCCCAGGACAAGCCGCTCATCTTCTTCCTGGCCGACAAGCAGATGGAGACGGTGCAGCTCATGGCTTTGCGTCGCGAGGTAGCGACCCTTTTTCCCACGGCCGAGCGCCTGGAGCCGACCTGGGACAATCTGCTGAGCTTCGTGGGCGACCAGGCGGGGCAGGAAAGCGACAAGCTGGTGCTGGTGCTGGACGAGTTCCAGTATCTGGCCCAGGTCAATCCAGCCGTGCCTTCCATCTTGCAGCGCCTCTGGGACCTGCACCTTCACGAGCGGAATCTGATGCTCATTCTGTGTGGCTCGCTGGTGGGCATGATGTTCGATACCTGCCTGGCTTACAGCAGCCCCCTCTACGGACGGCGCACTGGTGCGCTGAAGCTCAAGCCGCTGCGCTTTCACCAGGTACGCCAGATTTTCCACGCCTGGCCTTTCGAGGAAGTGGTGCGCCTCTATGCCGTGACCGGCGGTGTGCCCCATTACATCCGCATGTTGGGGGTGACGCCGGACGATGAGCCCGACGACATTATCAGCCGCATCGCGCAGGCCGTCTTGCAGCCCAGCGCTTTGCTGTATGACGAACCCCGTTTCATCCTCTCCGGTGAACTGGCCGAGCCCATCACTTATTTCTCCATCCTGCAGGCCATCGCTGCTGGCGAGCATCGTCTGGGCAAGATCGCTGGCGCGCTGGGGGTGCAGACCAGTCGCATCACCCGCTATTTGAACGTTCTGGCCGACCTGGACCTGGTGGAGCGGCGCGTGCCGGTGACCGTAGCCCTGCCCACCCGCACCCGTCGCGGGCTGTGGACCATCACCGACCACTTTTTCCGCTTCTGGTTCCGCTATGTGTTCCCCCATCAGGGTGATTTGGAGATGGGACGTACGGACGAGGTCCTGCGTCAGATGCGCCAGACCTTTGACGCGCAGTTTGTGGCTGCCGCCTTCGAGGATGCCTGCGCCGATCTGGTGATGTCCGGTTCTCTGGCACTCCCTTTCCACCCGCTGAAGGTGGGCGCATGGTGGGATAAGAACGCCGAAATTGATCTGGTGGCGTTGAACGAGGAGACGGGGGAGATTCTTTTCGGCGAGTGCAAGTGGACGGAGCAACCGGTGGGCATGGGTGTGTTACAGCATCTCTACGCCGCCAGCCGTCGCGTGCCCTGGCGCAAGGACGCGCGCCGCGAGTGGTTTGTCATCTTCAGCCGCGCTGGATTTCAAGAGGAGCTTGTGGCCCGCGCGCAACGCCCCGGTGACGTGGGCTATCACGACGTGCTGCTGGTGCAGGAGGCGTAGGTCGGGTTGGCAACCCGACCTAAGTCCTCCTGCTTTTGTTATTCCTGTTCCTCCAAGGCCTTCTCCAAAGCGGCGCGCAGCTCGGGCCGGGCATCCAGGGCCCGGTCCAATTCTTCCTGGGAGGAGACGTTGGCCATTACTTCGATCAGGGCGGTGCGCAGGTCGTCGGGTAGGGCGGTCAGGGCTCTCATCATCCTCTGCGCGGCCTGGGCCTCGGGTGGCAGGTCCTCGCTTTTCCCGGCGGGGGAGGGGCTGGAGGGCGGGGTGAGGTCGGCGAAGGCCTGTTCTATCCCCACTTCCCGACAGCGACGCAGCAGGTCACGGTGCTCGGTGAGAATGCGCTCGGTATCCCCGCCTTCTTCGGACTCGCGAGCGCTGGCAATCAGTTGGGAGAGGACGTCGTCGGCTTCGTCGCTGAGGAGTTCGGGATGGTCCGCTAACACGCGACGGGTTGCGGTCCAGGTGCGGGCCTGGATGAAGGCCTGCAGTTCCCTCAGCAGGGGAGTGTTTTGCATGGCCTGCTGGGCGGCTTGTTCTCGCTTCAGCCGGTGATAAGCGGCGGGGTCTCGGCTGCGGAGTTGATCCATGGCAGCCTGGGCAGCGCGGTCCATCTCCTGTCTGGCGGCCTCTCGCTCCGCAGCGTCTTCGCTCATGAATCCGGCCAGCAACGGGCGAGGGACGGGTTGGAATTGTCCCAGCAGGGCGTCGTCCCAGGCTGACCCCAGGTGCTCGCGAAGCAGGGCCAGCAAGGCCCGGGCCAGGGCCTGATCTTCTTGTTCGCTGGTTTGTGAGGGCGGAATGAAAAGCAGGCGCGGTGAACTGGCCGCGGCTTCCGCTGCGGCGGGCTGGTAAACCAGTAGCGGCGCGTCAACCTGCCCCTCTTTGCCGCAATGGGGACAGGCCAGATGGTGGATGTTGCCCTCGCGACAGCGGTCGGCCAGGTCGGGGCGCTCGGCGGTGTCCACGATGAGCCAGATTTCGGCGGAGAAGGATTGGGCGCATTGGGGACAGGTCAGCGGGGTTGATTGGGCATGGGATATGGTCATTGTTTTCTCCTTTTTGAATGGGTGATGGATAAGGTCAGCGGTATCTTCTCAATAATTTGGGGTAGGGGCAGGTCTTGCACCTGCCCGCCTGGGCGACCGCAAGGGTTCGCCCCTACATTTTGAGAAGATACGGTCAGCGGATGAAACGGATGGAACGGATAGGGTCGGCGGATGGGGGCAACTGATAGAACGGATGGAATGGCAGGGAGTAGAGAGAGTTGGCACTGCATCCGCTTTGTCCGCTAGCCTCCATCCGTTGCCCTAATCCGCTGCCCACCACGTCCCCTCGGCACACAAAGCGTAGACGGTGCCGTCGCTGCCGGTGAGCATCAGTCCCCCGGCGAAGGGTTGCCACCAGCCCCGATAGCCGCGTTCTCCCTCTAGTGCCCAGCCGATGGCCGCCTCCGGCCCGCCCAATTGCTCACGCCACACTTTGCCGAAGCCCCGCACCGGCTGTTGCAGGCCGGGTGGCGGGATCAGGGTCGGATCGGCGGGCGGTTCGGCGTCGCTGTAGGTATCAGGGAAGCTGAGCCAGGTGCCATCGGCGAACAGCACGTAGATCACCCGCTGGTCCTCCCGCCAGAACATCCGCCCGCTCTCGAATGCCTGCTCGCCCAGGGTGATCTCTGCCGCGCTGGCGGAGGCACAGCCCAGGCAAGGAGAGTAGCCAGCGGCGAAGATGTCCGCCACACTCAGCGCGCAGGGCGTCGGCGGGGGTGAGGGTGTGCTCACAAGCGTGGGGCTGGGCGATGGGAGGGGAGTTGGCGTGGGGGCGCTGGTAACCGGTTGCCAGGCCAGCTCTTCACTCTGGCGCACGATGAACTGCCCATCGTTGCGGCCCAGGAACAGGGTGTGTCCGCCGCTTGCTGTCGGGGTCAGGGCCAGGGCGGTGAGCCAGGTGTCGGTATCCTCCTGGCGGGCCAGGGCCGGGTCCTGGAACGATTGCCAGGTCTGACCGCCGTCGGTAGAGCGCAGCAGGAAGGTGTAGAACAAGACATATACCGTCTGGTCCTGCTCGAAAGCGGGCGAGGTGACGATCTCCAGGGCGTACTCTCCCGGCGGCAGGGTGAACACCGTCTGCCAGGTTTGTCCGCCGTCGTCGGTGCGCTCGATGGTCTGGCCGTATCCCCCGCTGCGGAAGCGCACCGGCTTATCCAGGGCGGGCAGTATCGCTTCGATGGGCGGCAGATCGCTACCGTCGCTGGTCGTGCCGCTGGCGATCATCTCCCAGGTCTGACCGCCGTCGGTGGAGCGGAACAGGGATTGGCCTCCCGTCCATTGCAAGAGGTTCTGGTAATGACTGCGGACCACCACCGTGTGATCCGTGGCGAAATCCGGGGAGATGGTGACTTGGTTCACCCGCAAATGGGTGAGACCTTGCCACACAGGCTGCCAGGTATCGCCGGCGTCGGTGGAGCGGTACACGCCGTAGCCCAGCGAGTCGCCCACGAATATGCCGGCGAACAGGGTGCGATCCGTGGCGAAGTTCGGCGAGAGGGCCAGGCTGATGGTGGGAGCGTAGTACTCGTAGTATCTGCCCAGGGGCAATCCGCCGTGGAGTTGCTGCCAGCTCGCCCCTCCGTCGGTGGAGCGGAAGATGCTGCCCCCGCCAGCGACGAAGATGGTGCCATCGGTGGCGAAATCCGGCGAGAGCACGATGTCATCAATGGATGGCAGTTGTGAGACCGGCTCGGCGGGGGGTGGTGGGGTAGGGGCTGCGCCGCGATTGGTGAGCACAGTCAACACCGCCCCGCTCATGGCGTACATGCGATCGTGGGTGGGGTCCAGAGTGTGAAAGCAGTAGGGCGCGATGTGGCCCAGGGGGGTGAGGGTACTCAGGTCCAGCACCAGAATCTCCGGCCAGCGGGGCACGTAAGCCTGCCGCGTGACAGGATTAAGCAGTCCGGCGCTGATGCCGTCCAGCCAGGTCTCGACCTGGCCCGTGGTGGCATCGCGCACGATCAGGTTATCGTAGAAGACGTAGCGCGAGAACTCCTCGGTTTGATAGAGACGTCCGTCAATGGGCCCGGTGAGCACGGGGATGTCCCAGCAGGTGTGTTCCACGGTGAGGGCCGGAGCCTCCAGGGGAGCGCGGGTGGTGGCGTCGAAGAAGCGGGGCGGCGGGTAGCGACCAGCGCCTTTCCCCGCCGAGAGCGTGGTCAACTCGACGACCAGCACGTTGTGCTCGGGATGAACGTGGATGGCGCTTACTTTGTCGCAGCCGTTGCACCATTTCAGCTCCTGCGCGCCGATGTCCGGGGTAAGCTCGCCCTGCGGGCTGAAGGTCTGCCCGTCGAAGATGTAGGCCGTGTAGTTGAGGACGTACACCTCATCGGCCAGGGGGTTGTAGGTGGGGATGCCGGACTGCGGCAGGGTGGCCGTTTGTTGCAGGGTATGGACGTCGAAGACGCGCACGCCCTGATCACCGGGACGCGGCCCGCTGTAATCAATCCGGTGCCCGACGAACACCCGCCCTCCCTGGCTGTCCACGGCTACATAGCCGCCCTCCGGGATGGTTCCCACTATGGTCAGCGAGGCGGTGTCTATGACCGTTACCTCCGGTCCGTATTCCTCGGCCACGTACAGTTGCCGGTTGGCCGCGTCCAGGGTGAGCATGCCCCGACCGGGTAAATTGGCTATCTCGCTATAGTCGGCGGCGTTGAGCACGTGTACCCTACCCGCGTTGTCGCTGAGATAAAGCCGTCCGGCCTCGTGATCAAGGGCCAAATCGAGGAGTTCGATACCCAAAGGGACTTCCTGACGCAGGGTCAAGGCGGGGGCATGGCGCAAATCAAGGGTGTGCTTCGTGTAGTGAGTCGTGAGCAGAGTATCCCTCCCCGCGTCCAACACGAAGTGGTCATCGTAGCGAGCGGCAATTTGCCCATCGGGTTCACCGCTGACCGCGTCCAGCACCGCCAGCCAGTTCGTCGCTTTCTGGTTGTAGAGAAGGTATGGTCGCCCTGCCCTGTCTACTCCTACCAGTCGCCAGTAATCGTCGTCTATTTGGGGTGTGGTGCGGGTCAATATCTGCCCGTTGCTGGTGTCCAGGGTCAGAATGGCGGTGGCTCCCTGGATGTGCAACTGCTGGCCGCTGGTGTCCAAAAAGCAGGCCTTGAGAGGCGCGTCGTCGGGGTAAGTGAAGGTCTCCAGCGGTCTCAGCGTGCTGGCCCGGATGACCATGACCTGCTGGCCTGTGACCAGGTATAAGCGGTCGGCGTTCGCATCCAGGCTCATGGCTATGTCCGTGGATTCGGAGGTGAAGGGGAAAGTGTCCAACAGGGTCAAATCGTCGCTGGCACGCGCCTCCAGATGGTCGCCGAAAGCGATGTACAGCCGTCCGGCGTCCGCATCCACCAGCAACGGATTGTCATAGTACAGGAAAGCGGTGGCTACAGTGGCCAGCACCTGGCGACTGGCGATGTCCACCACGGAGAGGTGGTCGGTGCCGTTTTCCTCGTGGCGGGTGTAAATGCGACCTCCGCCGATGGCCAGCGGTCCCAGCGCCGACCAGGGCAGGGGAATCGTGTCCAGCACCTGCCCCCGTGATACATCCACTATCGAGATACACGAGTGTTGGGTTTCCTCGTAGTACTGGTTCAGCACGGCGGCCAGTCCTTGTGCGGCGTCCAGGGCTATGGCTTGCGGCCTGTACCCGTCGCCTGCCAGCAGGCCGAAGTCGAGCTCGGCGAGAAGGCGGGGCAGCGGTCCTTGATCGGGCGGGGGCGTGGGCGATGGCGGGGGCAGGGTGGGCGCAGGTGGTGTGGAAGTGGGGAGCGCCAGGGGAGGCACCGAGGGGATAGGCGTGACCTGGCCGGTGGGCAGGATTCTGCCGCAGGCCAGCAGTAGCGCCGCCAGCAGAAGGAGTAGAAGGGTCCTTCGCGTATTGTCTGCCATATTTTCACCTACTCGAGTCAGCAAGTCGGCAAATCGGCAAAGCAGACGTTTGAGATTCGCTGATTCGCTGATTCGCTGATTCGCAGTTTCGCTGATTTGCAGATTCGCTCGATTTGATCAGAAATACTGCCCCAAACCGGCAACCAGGTCGGCCAGGTCCTCGGCGGTGGCGGTCAGGCTGACCTCTATCCCCCGCCCCGCATGGGCTATCCAATAGCGCATCACCGGGTCCTGGAAGAAGTAAGCGCGATCCCGCTCCACTACCAGGTCCACATCCTGCAGCCACTTGAGGTAATCCCGTGCCGAGCCGGGGGTCACCCGCAGGGCGCGGGCTACTTGCGATGAGGTCAGTCCCTCCTCGGCGGACAGGACCTGGAGGGTGGCTTTGAGCGAGCCGTAACCCCGTGCTTTTTGCAGGGACAGGTCGTACACATAGCGGCAGAAGGAGTAGATACGTCCTGCGGACGAGAGAGCTTCGATGATAAAAGCGCGCTGCACCGTGTCGGCGTCCAGGGGCTGAGCTGTGGTCTCAACCAATTGACGCAGTCGCTCGCAGAGGGCGGTGACGTAGAAGGGATGTCCTCCTGTCAGGCGGTGGATGGTCTGCGTCACGTCCGCCGGGGGCTCCTCGCCCAGGAGCTTGGTTGCCAGGGCGGTCGTATCCGGCGGGGCGAAGGGGGTGATGGGCATCTGCGAGAAATGGACGAACAGCGGGCTACGGTGATCGGCGATGAGATCGGTCATGGCGGTGATGGCCGATCCGGCCAGAATGTACAGGTTATTGCTCTGGGTCTGCATCGTCGCTCTGAAGAGGGCGATCACATTCTGGCTGTCCTGGAAATTGCTCAGGGTCTCGATTTCTTGAAATTCGTCGAAGATGAGCATAAATTTACAGCCGGCCAGGGCGGCCAGTTCCTCCGGGAACTCGAAGGCCAGGCGCAGGATGGAAGGTCGGTCGGGGCGGGCTGTGCGCAGGGCTTCGGCCAGGCGGCGCACCGGGCCGGCGACCTGGCGATTGCCGGAGAGCATGACCTCGCCAGTCAGGGAGGTGATGTCCAGGTACGGGACCGGGCTCGCCTGCCCTCGCGTGAGATACCAGTAGCATATCCAGCCCACGTAACCGGCGGCGAAGGTTTCCGGTGACGAACAGATGTGGCTGAAGTCCATGTACACGGGGATGATCTCGCTGCTGGTCTCCCTTTCTTCCTCTGCCTCTGTCTCAGGGGCTTGCTCGTATTTGAGCAGCGTGCGGCGCACCAGTTCTTTGAGCAGCAGCGTTTTGCCGATGCGGCGCAGTCCGAACAGCGAGGTGTGTTCCTGACGGCCCTGGTGCAATTGATCGCGGCGGTATTCCAGCTCGGCCAGCTCCCGCTCGCGGTCGGTGAACAGCTCCTGTTGTTCTTGCGGGTAGAAATAGCGCATTAGGTCACCTCCCCGTAAGGTCATTTGACCTATTCTATCACATTACGGGCAGGTGAGCAAATCAACTGTGGGGCTTTCCCCTGTGCAGGACCGTAGGGCGGGTTGGGCTCAGCTGAAGCGGTCCGCTGGGGATGTGCAGAGACTCTTTCGAGCGACGGGCCAGCTCTATCGAGGGGGGAAAGAGAGCCCTACCCGCCGCTCGGTTGTGATGGCGCGCAGTAGGATTGTAGGGCGGGTTGGGCTCAGCTGAGGACGCACCGCCGTGTAACAGGCGGTGCTGGTTGTGGAAGGCCGAGAGCCCTCCCCTCCGTCTCGGGCGGCAGGTCCGTCCCGCAGTACAACTGCGGGACAACACCCCCCTGCGCAGCAGGGGGTTCCATGACAGCTTACCCGCGCATCCTCTGCTCCGGTGACCCCAGAGATCACCGGCCGTGATGCGCCGGTGTGCGTCGCGTCCATTCCTCACGGGGACCGACGTCACGGTCCAGCAGCAAGCGGTACAGCAACACCCGTCGCCGCGCCGCGGTCTCCACAGGCAACGGCAGGCGATTGGCCTCCAGTCGCTTGAGCAGAGTGATGACCAGAGCCACTCCACAGGCCACCATCATCGCCGGTGGGCGGCCCATCCACCAGGCGAACACCGGCAGGGTGACCAGGCCCACCAGCGCGCCCGCCGCCGTCATACGTGCCAGGCGACCCAGCGCCAGCCAGCCCAGAAAATACACCGCGCCGGGGAAAAAAGTCACCGCCAGCGTGCCCAACCAGGCCGACAGCCCTCGCCCACCGCTGAAGCCGAGATAAAGGGACCAACTGTGTCCGACAACGGCGGCCAGCCCCGTCGCCAGGGCCACCGGCAGACCGTATCCCAGGCGCAACGCCAGCCCCACAGGGATGGCCGCTTTGAGCACATCGCTTAATCCGGCCACCACTGTCGCCCAGAGACCCAGCCATACCCCCACATTCGAGCCGCCCACGTTGCCGCTGCCGTACTGTCGCAGATCAATCCCTTTGACCGCGCGCGCCAGGAGGTAAGAGAAGGGTATCGAGCCCAGCAGATAACCGGCGGCAATCCACAGCAGAAACTCCCCCATCCTCATTGGCCATCACCCTTTCGTCGCACGTAGACGTGAGCCGGCTGGAGCGCGGGACGTTTGACGGGCATCCGCAGTTCGCGCACCAGCCAGGCGATCCACAGCCGACGCACCAGCCAGGAGCGGCAGGCGCTGGAGTGCACACCCCAGGGCGAGAGGATTAACTTGCGCGGCGCTTTGGCCCGGCGATAGAGGCCCAGGGTATGGCGCAGTGGGACTTTATTGTCCCACAAGCAGTGCACCAGCAGTACCGGGGTGGGGGCGATGGACTCCATCACGTCTGCCAGGGGCCGTTGCGCCCAGGAGCGGGCCATTCGTGCCCAGTCCACGGTCAGACGATAGCCCAGGCGCTGCATGTCGGCTCTGGACCGCGCCCCCTGGCGCGGTTTCATGCCCGGAAACGGCCCATCGTCCGGGTAATGGTGCACTGCATTGGCGAGGTGGGGTGGCAGGCGCTTCAGCTCGGCCAGCAACCTCATTCCGGCGTCATCAGCGGCCGGGGCCAGGGCGACCACGGCGGCAATAGAGGGCTCTTGCGCAGCCGCCAGCAACACCAGCCGACCGCTGATGCTGTGTCCGACCAGGGCGATGCGCTTGGGGTCCACCGGGGATTGGTGAGCCAGCAGCATGGCGGCAGCCAACACGTCATCCACCGGGTCCTCAGCGTACACCCCGCCCGATTGACCATGCCCCCGCAGGTCGAAGATCAGTGCCGCCACGCCGCGCGCAGCCAATTCACGGGCCGCACGGACCATCTCGCGGCGGTCCGAGGCGAAGCCATGCAGCAGCACCGCCCCGGGCCGTTGGGCGGCTCCATTAGGATAAAAGCATTCCCCCCGTAACGTTACCCCTCTGTTCCTGAACTCAATCTTTTTCGTCTTCATTTTTCGTTCCTGCCTGTGCGGCCGGTAGGACAACTGCGAGCAGTGGTCCTACTACCAACCGCACAGGCGGTTCTGTTCTGGATGAGAGATGGGCAGCGAGATGAAGACTACTGATCTCGTTTGAGAGAGGATTTCTTGTGCTTGCGCTTGGCGCGTTCCACCGGATGAACTGGGTATTTATCGCGCCGGAACCTCAACGCATGGCCTACCTGTCCCAGGAACCAGGTGACGTCCTGGCGGATGCGGCTGGGACGCAGGACCACATCCAGGGTCACCCAGGCGGTCAGCGCCCGTCCCCATAGCGGCTCCGCGCGCCACACGGTGACGACAAAGGCAGTGTAGATGAGTCCCATGGCCACGATCAGCGGTGCTCGCACCCGCCATACCCACAGACCCACGCTGGCGGCGGCCAATGTGCTGCCGACTACCAGGGGGGACAGTGTGCCCCAGGCGATCAAACAGAGCCCCAAAGCCAGCATCAGCCCCACATCAATGGGCAGGTCGTAGTGACCCAGGCGGGTGGGAGAATCCGCGCGGCGGGCTAGGGGCCCATCCAGGACGTCGGTGGTCCAGGCCAGCATGGTGAGTAGGGCGACCGTGCTGTGCCCCGTCGCTCGCTCCCAGGTCAGTGCGATCCAGGCGATGAAGGCGACCAGGACCAACCGTAGTCCGGTCAATATGTCGGCTAGTATGTGCTTCATTCACTCCTCACTTTCGCTCCACCACGCCATTCCTAACACTCCTGGGCCGGTGTGAGCTCCCATGACCGGTGTAAACTCGGTGGTGAGTAATTCGCGGCAGTTGAAATGGGTTTCCACCTCCTCTCGTAGAATTTCAGCTTCATCTAGCGCGTCGGCGTGCATGATGGCCACGTGTACCGGCCTCTCTCCCACGTCTTCTTTCATGCGAGCCAGGAGACGGGTTGTGGCCCGCCGCCGGGTACGCGGTAGCTCGGCCAGCCGCGCCGGACCGTTCTCGACGGTGAGGATGGGGCAGATTTTGAGCATACTGCCGGCGATGGAGGCGATGGCCGGTACATGCCCGCCGCGATGCAGATAGGTCAGTGTATCCAAGAAGGCGTATACACGAACGCGCCGGGCGATCTCGCGCGCCCGCGCCAGCACCTGTTCGACATCGGCCCCGGCCTCGGCGGCCCGGGCTGCTTCCAGGGCGGTGAAGCCGCATCCCATCGCCGCGCTGCGACAGTCGAATACGTGTACCGGAACATCCACCAGCTTGCTGGCCGCACAAGCCACTTGATAGATGCCGCTCAGCTCGGTGGAGAGGTGAATGGAGACGACGGCTTCTGCTTCCCGCGCAGCGTGGGCGTAGGCGCGCACGAAATCGCCGATGGACGGAGTGGACGTTTTGGGCAGCGTTCCGTCCCTTGCCTGACGCAGATGCTGGTACAACTCAGTGGGCGAGATGTCCACTCCGTCTCGATATTCGCGGTTATCCCAGTAGAGGAGCACCGGGACGACGGTCACGTGATAGCGTGCGGCCAATTCGGGCGGCAGGTTGGCCGCCGAGTCGGTGACAACAGCGACCTTGCGCATTCTTTATCCCTCCTTGCCCCGTGAACCATTGCGCCGCAAGATGGACCGCAGCAGGCGGTAGCTCAATACCGTGCTCAGTACAGCGAAGGTCAGAAGCAGGGCGATGGGCACCAGGAGTGAAATCTTTCTCTCGGCAGAGAGGGGTGCCTGTGTGGCGTAGCGGGAAAGCATGTGCAAGAGAGCCACGGTTCCCGCTGCCCCCAATAGCATCGCGATAGAAGAAATGACGATAACTGCTGATCGGAATCGGCACACGATGACTTCAACCCCCGGAAAAAGGCCGGAAGTGTCGGGCGACCAGAGCTTTGCATAAAATAGTATATCAGAAAGAGGTTAAAGGAGATGGTAAACGAAGGTTAAAAAGTGGTTAAACATTCCGCGTGCACAAGCAAGCCCCTGCGCAGTGCGGGGCCATGCCCCGCCGCATCCACGTCGGGCCACGGGCCCGACTGAAACACTGCGTCGGAGGCTTCCCATGGGCCCTACGTGGTGAGGGGGCAGACCTTCTCCTGCGGGTCTGAAAGGTGCGACGTAGTTGAGAAGTGCGTCGCACCTAACTTTTGACAGCGTAGGACGGACGTGGTATACTTGGTTTACCTCAAGAGAGAAGGGCAGACATTGTAGATGCATATCGCTGCAGATTTAGACACGAGCCGCGCGCCTGCGAGGGTGAGTTTGCAGAGCAGGCGCGCGATGTTTTTGCGGGCGTTGAAGGTGTTGACCGTGACTCTGGCGGGCGGGGCGTTGCTGCTGGCCAGCGCTCCCCTTATCGCCGAAAGATGGGCTACCAGACCCCCCGCTTTCCCCGCCCAGGATGTCAACCCCCTGACGGAGTTGGGACTCCCTTTCGAGGAAGTGGTTTTCCCCGCTGAGGATGGGCGGCTGCTGCGCGGCTGGTTTATTCCTGCCCCGGCCTCCAGCCGGGACGCGCCGGCCATCTTGTATGCGCACGGCTCCGGGCGCGATCAGCGCTCTGGCCTATCGCTCGTTCCAACCCTGCACCAGGCCGGCTATCACGTTTTGCTTTTCAGCTATCGAGGCTTTGGTCAAAGTGAGGGGGATGGTCGCGGGCTGACGTATGGTGTGGGGGAGAGTCGGGATGTGGATAGCGCCGTGCGCTTCCTACGCGAGGAGCGCGGCGTGCGCAAAGTGGGGGCCATCGGCTATTCGGTGGGCGCGGTCAGTGTGATTCTGAGCGCGGCGCGCAATCAGGACATCGGCGCGGTGGTGGCGGTCGCTCCCTTTGCTTCTGTGGCGGAGGTGTGGACGGCGAACCGCCCGGCGTTGTTGCCCCCTTTCGTGCTGGATTGGACATTGCGCCTGGTGGAATGGCACAAGGGGTTCTCGCGCACCGAGGCTTGTGCGGTGGATGTGGTAGGACTCATTGCCCCGCGTCCCTTATTGCTGATGTATGGCACGGACGATGGACACATCCCCCTCAGCCACGCGCAGCAGATGCTCACTGCCGCCGGGCAACCCAGCACTTTGTGGCTGGTCGAGGGCGAGACTCACGATTCGATTCGCACTCGCGCCTTAGAAGAGCGGTTGCCGGAGGTGGTCAATTTCTTTGATGCGGCCCTGGGCTACGCTGACGATGGCTTCTACGCTGGGGTCGCGCTCAACCCCCGGCAGGCTACGAGGCTCAAGGAGCACGAAACCTATAGCCAAATCCGTACTCGGTGAGGATGTACTGGGGATGTTGGGGATCGGGTTCGAGTTTGGCCCGTAGGCGGCTGATGTATACCTTGAGATAGTTTATCTCGTCGGTGTATTCGTGACCCCAGACGCGGGCCAGCAATGCCTCGTGACTCATCGGCCGGCCGGCGTTGCGCACCAGGTGATATAGCAGCCGGTACTCGGTGTTGGTCAGCTCTACCGCCTGTCCTTTGACCGTGACCTGCCGGGTGCTGAAATCAACCCGCACATCGCCGCACACGAAGGGTTCTTCGTAGCTCAGGGGTAACCCTTCGGCCCGGCGCAGCACGGCCCGCACGCGCGCGACCAGCTCCAGGTAGCCAAAGGGTTTGGTGACGTAGTCGTCGGCTCCCAATTCCAACCCCGTGACCTTGCTGACCTCGTCGTCGCGCACGGTGAGCATGATCACCGGCACGTCGGAGAAGCGGCGCAGTTCGCGTAGTACGCTGAAGCCGTCCATGCCCGGCAAAGCCACATCTAGAAGCACCAGGTCGGGCTTTTCGCTTTCGATCATCTGTAACGCCTCTGGCCCGCTGCTCGCGTCCAGCACTTCCCAACTGGGCTCTTGGGCACGGAAGGCCGCACGCACCACTTTCACCACATCTGGTTCCTCATCCACGATCAACAGTTTCATGATTGCTCCTGATTTGTTTCTTGCTGGAGTCTGGCGAATTTCAGTAGACGCGATAATCGTAGCGGCGGCCCGCCGTGGCCGCTTTTGTGGGCGGACAGAGCCGTCCGCCGCTACTAAATCTTAAGCTGGGGTCTGGCGAATTATCGAACCTCATCGGTGGTCACTTTATTTCACAGCCTGGATACTTTTCTCCCCAGCGGCAAGGTGAAGGTGAAAGTAGCACCCTGCCCCGGCGTGCTGTTCACCGAGATGCGTCCGCCGTGCAATTCCACCAAACGGCGCGCGATGTACAATCCTAGCCCCACTCCAACCCCGCCCGTTGCTTTCTGCTGATGCCCCACGTAAAACTTCTCAAAGATGTGTGGCTGCTCTTCCAGCGGGATGCCTGGCCCATCGTCTCTTACCGAGATGACCAGGGTGTCCTTGTCACCGCGCAGGGCCAGCCGGATGTGACCGCCCTGGGGGGTGAACTTGATGGCGTTAGAAAGCAGATTGCTGATGACCTGCTCGATTTGTTTGCGGTCTACCCAGACCCGGGGCAGTCCTGGGGACACGTCCAGTTCCAGGTGCTGAGATTTGCGCACCAGCAAAGGGGTAAATGAACGCGCTACTCGCTTCAGGAACAGGGCCATGTCGGTGGGCTGGGGCGTGAGCACCACCTGCTCGGCCTCCAGGCGAGTGACCTGCAGCAGGTCGTTGACCAGCGATTCCAGCCGTGCCACGTGATTGGTGATGGTTTGAATCAGTTCGTGGCGGCTCGCGTCGGCGTCCTGGGCTTCGGTGGCCTGCAGCAGCTCAATGGAGGTCTTGATGCAGGTCAGGGGGGTGCGTAGTTCGTGAGACACGGCCGAGACGAAGGTGGCCTGTGCCTCGGCCAGAGCTCGCTCGCGGGCGGTCTCCTCTCGTTCGCGGCGGAGTTGTTCCAGGAGCAGGGAGGAGAGCAGGGCGACGATGAGCAGCAACGTCAATTTGGTGCCGGTGATGTAGGTCGCTTCAATCGTGCTCAGACGAGCCGGGTTGAGCAGACAGGCGGCGAGGTACAGGAAAGCGGCCAGGTTGGCCAGCAGCAGGCTGGACATGACGCTGAGGCGGAAAGCCGCGCTGATCAAGACGAAGACGTACAGGATAAAGAACGCGCTATGGTAGCCGCCATTGAGGTACACGGCCAATGTGCTCACCAAGACGTCCAGGGCCAGCACGTTGAAGGGTTGTCGTAGCCAGGGGAGGAAGCGCGGCAGGAACAGGATGGCCAGGTTGTAGGCAGCTATGCCGCCCACCAACGGGAAAATGCCGACAAACACCCCCTCCATCGAGCGGTCAATGAAAGACAGCCCGATGGCCAACACCAGCGCCAACCAGCGCAATATCAGCAGTATGCGGTCAATGCCGCCGGGTATGAGGGGAGGGGCCTCGCGGTTCATAAGCAGCTCCGTGGTCTCTTGTTTCTACCGGGTAGTATACACGTTATGGCCGGACTGTCAACAACGGTCTCATGGCGGGGCTGAGGCGGCAAATCCTCTGCTCACAGGCCCTTTGTCATTTTGGCCCCCTCGGTGTATACTCGTCGTCGGTGGGTAATTCGACGGCGTGGCGTTGTTGGGGCAGTGGGCGTTTCAGGGCGGAGGTGGGCGATGGTGAAAGTGCGCCGGATACTGGGGATTGCCGCGCTGGGCTTGGGCTTGCTGGTCGTGCTTTGGGTGGCGACCGCCGATCCACTGGTGGTGACCGCACTCTGGCACACGGCGGAATATCGCCTCATCCGTTGGGGGAACGCACTATGGGGCGATCCGCTGGCGCAGAGCTACCCGCCCGGTGGCTTGAGCGGTCTGGTGAACGACGAGAGCGGGCATCCGGTGGCGGGGGCGACGGTGCTGGTCGCCTCGCCGCTGGGTGATACTTTCGTGACCGAGAGCGATGAGAAGGGGCGTTATCACCTGGGTGACTTGCCACCGGGGTTCTATCGCCCCGTAGCCGCGTGCCGGGGTTACGCCGACACCGTTTATCGAGCGCCTCTGCACCTGAACGCGGTGCTGGTCCGCCCCGGCAAAGAGGTAACGGGCGTGAATTTGACCTTGCTGGCGGAGGATCTAACTGTACCGCTTTTCGAGGCGGTGGAGTTGGGTCCGGTAGAGGCAGCCGCGCATCAGGAGGGCGACGATTTATATCAAGCGCATCGTCGGGAGTATCGTCTTTTGCACGGCGAGGTAGTCGTCGGCGAAGGCTATGTGTACGAGCCACTGGTAGGGGAGGGGCCCTGGCCGACACTGCTGGTCATCCTGCCCGGACCGGTGTTGGAATGGGAGATTGTGCCCGTGCCCCTGGCGGCGCAGGGCTTCGTGGTCATGGCCGTCCATCCGGCGCGGAGAATGGACATCGAGGGCGAGGTGGATTCCATGCGCGCTGCCCTGGTGGCCCTGCGGGCGGGGCAACTGTCCACACGGGCCGATGCGACGCGCATCGGCGTGCTGGGCGGGAGTTTCACCTCGCTACACGTCTATCGCCTGCTGCAGCAGGAGGGGGAGATCAACGCCGCGCTGGTGTTGGGTGGCGTGGCCGATGGCTTCCTCATCCGCCGCCAGTTTGAGGAGGGGACTCTGCTCCCCGCCTACGGGTTCGATAAGGTGCTCGTGGGCCTGGGGCTGCCCCATCGCGCCCCGCAGCTTTACTTTCGCTATTCGGTGCGCTATCATCTGGAGGGGCTGCCGCCGCTATGTCTAATCCACGGCCTGGCGGACGATTTCGTGTCCTACTCCCATAGTGAACTGCTGGCCGAGGAACTGGCCGCGCGGGGGATACCCCACCAACTGCACCTGGTGCCTGGTCTGGCCCACTACTTCACCGGCGAGGAGTCGGAGTTGCTCCTGCGCATCACGATAGATTTCTTTGCTCAGTACCTGGGAGGATAGGATGGGAGGGGAAGGGCGAACTCATTGGCGGCGCTGGTGGCGTCGCCTGGGGTGGGTGGTCCTGCTGCTGGCGGCCGGTTTCTGGACGCTGTTCACCGGGGTTGAGTTTGTGAGCGGGCTTATTGGGGGAGAAACTTCGGCACTGGTCGGCGGGCTTATGGAGTTCGCCGTCTTCGTCGCTCCCTTATGGATAGGGGCGGCCCTGGTCTGGCGCTGGCCGCCCGTCGGCGCTGTGTGGCTCCTGCTCGATGGGATGATTTTGATGACCCTGCTCATCGTGCGGGCGTTGACGTTTTACATACCTCCCGCCGACCTGGTGATGACCGCGCTCACTCTGGGGTTGCCGCCTCTGGTGGCCGGATTGCTCTTCCTGGTGACCTGGTGGCGAGATCGCCGGTGACCATTACGCCGAGGAAGCCCGCTTCGCCACCAGCCGCTGGCACAGCTCCACGGCGGTCACGGCGTCGTTGGTCCAGTAGTCGGCTTCTACATACTGGCATACTTGCTCGGTGAGCTGGCCGCCACCGATGATGATAGGGGCCTGACAGCCTTCGGCTCGCAGCGAGGCCACGGTCTCGCGCATCGAGTCGTAGGAGCTGGTCAGCAAGCCAGAGAGCCCTATTATGTCCGGTTGCAGCTCTTGCGCACGCCGGGCAAACTCCTCCGGCGGCACATCCACACCCAGATCGTAGACCGTGAATTTGTGGCAACTCAGTAGCATGTTGGCGATGTTTTTCCCCAGATCGTGGATGTCCCCTTGCACTGTACCCAGCAGGATTTTCCCCGACGCCTCACCGGATATTTGACTCTCCACCACGGGTTGGAGCAG
This sequence comes from Anaerolineae bacterium, assembly GCA_014360845.1. GTDB lineage: Bacteria > Chloroflexota > Anaerolineae > JACIWR01 > JACIWR01 > JACIWR01. The sequence goes on along the minus strand of JACIWR010000001.1, from coordinate 39,023 downwards.
AGCCATCACCTGGCGAAAGATCTCGCCCCCCATGACCAGGCCGGCCAGATAATACTGACCCTGTTCGTAGCGTTCGCCCACACGACGCATGCCCTCCTGGCAATCTTCCAGGATAAGCAGAGGGTCATCGCCGGCGGATATGCGTTCGCGCACCAAGGCCAGTGCTGTATCTTCGTTTAGCTCTGCGATGGCGTTGATCAGTTGAACCTTGGGGTCTGTGCTGCTCATGTACGGGTTGACTCCTATTCTTGGATACCGACTGTGGTGGTGAGGCGCAGGCGATCGCTGGGGCAGATAAACCATCCCCAACTGACGGGGTGGTCTTCAAAGTCGTAAAAGATGTGTTCCAGGCGCAGGGCGGCGGTGGCCTCTGGTGCTTGTAGCAATTGCGCCTCTTCTTTGGTGAGCACTGTGGCGTCAATGGTCAACTCGCCCCGTTTTAGCGTGGACTCACCGCCACCGTTGAACAGGCCGCGCAAGGAGGTCACTTCCAGCTCCGCCTCGACTATGGGACGCTTGGGGTCGTAGATAAGATACTCGCGGTGGTACAGAACCGGGGCCTCCTGGTGGGAGATTAAGCGCCTGATGTAGATAGTCCGCTGTCCGACCTCCAGGGCCAGCTTTTGGGCGATGCGTTCATCGGCCGAGGCGATGCGAATCTCCAGCAGGGTGACCTTGGTTTGTTCTTCGTCCCTGAAGATGCGCTGGAACTCCTCCAGGTTGAAGGCGGCGGTTCCCAGTTCCAGGGGTTTGACAAAAGTGCCGCGGCCTTGCTCTGCAACTACAACTCCCTGCTCCGCCAGGATGTTGATGACCCGGCGCACGGTCATGGGGCTGACTCCATAGCGGCGGCAGAGTTGTGCTTCTGAGGGAAGGCGGTCGCCGGGGCGGAAAATCCCGGCCGCGATCTGGCGTCGCAGGATGTTGGCGAGTTGAGCGTAAGCCGGTTCGTATGAGCTACGATCTATGGTGGCAGGTACGTCTTGCCTCACCGGTTCACCTCGTTGGTCGGTCCTGTGCGTCATTGATTTCATCATCAGAATCAGTATTGTATAATATATAACATCTGCGGCCAAATGTCAAGCCCACTTGACAACTTACATATATAATAGTATAATATGGCAAAACAAGCACATTTGACGATTACCGCGGAAAAAAATCGAGAAATCGAAACGATCCCCACAACTTTCCACGCGCTCTGCTTCTCAGGAAGCTATACCGAAACTGGCCACCAAGCGGCCGTGGCGAATGGTTTGGATCCTGTGATAGAGCATTTATCACCTCATAAAGACAGAGAGGTCTTCCTAAAATGCTTTCTTCGCGCACGAAGGTCATTGCTTGTGCCACTGTGATTGAAGAGATGCTGCCTCACATGCCGCCTGGCATGCAGTATCAAGTCCTCGATTTCGGCTTGCATGTTAACCCCGCAGCTTTGAAACAGACCTTACAGGAAACTATTGACGCCTCTGCACCCCCCTTCGAAACCATTATCCTGGGCTATGGCCTGTGCTCCCAGGCGGTGGTGGGCCTCAAGGCCAATAACTGCACCCTGATCGTCCCCCGCGTTGACGACTGCATCGCCCTCTTCTTGGGTTCTGCTGAAGCTTATAAGGTCCAGTCTCGCTCCGAGCCAGGCACCTACTATCTGACCAAGGGCTGGATCGAGGCCGGAGATAGTCCTTTCGAAGAATACGACAGTCTGGTGGAGCAGTATGGCGAGGAAAAAGCCCGGCGGCTGATCAACCAGATGCTCAAACACTACACCCGCCTGGCGCTGATCAACACCGGTCAGTACGAGCTGGAGCGTTACCGCGAGTACACCCGGCGCACGGCAGAGCGCTTCGGGTTGCGCTACGAAGAGATCCCCGGTTCCGATGTTTTCATCAAAAAGATGCTCCACGGGCCATGGGATGGGGATTTCGTCATCGCCCGGCCTGGGGAGACCATCTCTTATCTGGATTTCAAACGGACGACGGAAGAGACGTGAGCCGTCTTTCGCTGTCCCGCCGTTGTACTGCGGGACAGACTCACCACTGTGCGGTAAAGTGAAGAAGCCCCCGGCCAGCGGTGGGGGAGCCGTCACCGCTGCACCGGGGAGGAAGCTGTCATTAACCCCTCACGAAGTGAGGGGCTTGGGTGTGGCTTTCGCCTTTCGCTGTCCCGCTGTTGTACTGCGAGAGAGCGAGGGGCTTGGGTTCGTTGGCTTGAAGTATCTTGTCACTTGAGAGTCGGTATCTAATCACATCCTTTGAAAGGGGGAAACTATGTCAAACGAACTGGTTAATGCCATCGCTGACATGAGGGAAGAGGATGCTCTCAGAATAGTCAGAGAGATGGTGGAAAGCGGTTCAGATCCCATGACGATCCTGGACGCGGCCCGGGAGGCCATGGCCGTCGTCGGTCAGCGTTATGAGGAGGGCACGTATTTCCTGCCCGAATTGATGCTGGCCGGTGAGATGCTGGGCCAGATCACGGAGATCGTCAAGCCGGCTTTGGCCAAGGCGCCGGAGGTCACCCGCTATGGCAAGGTGGTCATCGGCACCGTCCAGGGGGACATCCACGACATCGGCAAAAACATCGTCACCTTCATGCTCGACGTCAACGGCTTCGATGTCCTGGACCTGGGTGTGGATGTGCCCCCGCAGAAGTTTGTGGAAGCCATTCGTGATTTTCAGCCTCAGGTGGTCGGCTTGAGCGGTTTCCTGACCCTGGCTTTTGACGCCATGAAGGAGACCGTTGATGCCATCAAAGAAGCGGGTCTGCGGGATGGGGTCAAGATCATGATTGGCGGTGGCCAGGTCACCGAGGAGGTAAAGACGTATACCGGCGCTGATGCCTACGGGCGGGATGCTATGGCCGGAGTATCCCTGGCCAAGCAATGGGTCGGCGCTAAGTAAGAATGCTCAGCAGAGAAGATGGAGGTAACAAAAATGGAAAAACAGTTATCCCCAGATGAAAAGCTGGAGGCGCTGTGGCAAGGGGTGCTTGAGAAAAAGGACCCTCAGGGCAATCCCCTTCAGTTCCAGAGCCCGGAGGCCGAGAAGGCGTATAAAGAACGGGTACAGCGATTTAGAGATGCCATCGAGATGAAAAAGTTGCCGGACAGGGTGCCGGTCACCGTGTTCCCCAGCATGTTCCCCTGGACCTCTGCCGGGATGACCGTTGAAGAGGCCATGTACAACTACGACAAATGTGCCGAAGTCTTTCAGAAGTTCGTGCTCGAGTTTGAGCCGGATGTGCATTGGGGGGCATATGCACCGGGTCCGGGGAAGTTTTTTGAAATCCTGGACTATAAGCTCTACTCCTGGCCGGGCCACGGGGTCGCGCCGGAACACTCCTACCAGTGCAACGAAGGCGAATACATGAAGCCGGAGGAGTATGACGATCTGATTCAGGACCCGACGGGCTACTTTATCCACCTCTACCTGCCGCGTGTCTTTGGAGCGTTGGGGGGCTTCCAGATGCTCCCGTTTTTCCCCGGTATCCTCGAGATGTACGGCCTTGCTCTCAGCTTCATCCCCTTCGGGTTGCCACCTGTGCAAAGCACCTTTCAGGCCCTTTTCGAGGCCGGGGCTGAGGCGCTGAAGTGGGTAGGGCCCATAGGTGGTACCGATGGTGTGTTGGCCACGTTGGGCTTCCCGAACATATTGGGTGGATTCACCAAGGCCCCGTTCGACGTCATCGGCGACACCCTGCGTGGTACCAAAGGGATTATGCTGGACCTTTACCGGCGGCCCGACAAGCTCCTCAAGGCCATGGAGGTCCTGACGCCGCTCATGATTAAGATGGGGATAGGCTCGGCACAATCTACCGGCAATCCGCTCATCTTCATCCCGCTCCATAAGGGCGCTGATGGCTTCCTCTCCGATGAACAGTTCAAGAAGTTCTACTGGCCTACCCTGAAAGAGGTTATCCTGGGCCTGATTGAGGGCGGGTGCGTGCCGCTTCCTGCGCTGGAGGGCTTCTGGAATACGCGATTGGAGGTCGTCCAGGACGTTCCCAAGGGCAAGACCCTGTGGATGGTTGACCAGTCGGACATGGTGCAGGCCAAGAAGACCCTGGGCCAGAACGCCTGTCTCCTCGGCAATGTGCCTTCTTCGTTGCTGAACCTGGGTACGCCACAGGATGTGAGGGACTACGTCAAGAACCTCATCGAGACGGTTGGCAAGGACGGGGGCCTCATCGTGTGCAATGGGGCGTTCTTTGACGATGCCAAGCCGGAGAACGTCAAGGCGATGGTGGACGCGGCCAAGGAGTTCGGCGTGTACGCATAGGCACCGAGAGGGGCCCCGGGTCGCGATACTGGAGATAAAGACGCTGCACTGGAGAGTGGGCGGCTTTAGGTCCGACGAGCAAACCCGGGAGGTTCTACCGGCCCGCCCCGCAGGCGGTTCCCTAGGCGTGATAGGGGCGGGCCCAACATTCTGCTTGTGGATACAAGCCGGGATCATCGCCTGGATGATTGATGGTGGGGATGCTGCTGCCCCTGACGTCTTAGGATGGCGGGGGATGAGGGGCTGTTCCTCAATGAGGAGATTCGTTTCCAGTTATGCCAAAGGAGGGCAAAATGGGTGCTAAAGGTTTAACCCGTTTTCCAGAATCCAAGAAGGAAAAGGAGGAGACAATGGGTACCAAGAAAGGTTTAACCCGCCGTGAATTCCTTCGCGGCGCAGCGCTAACCGGCGTTGGACTGGTTGCAACGGCCTGCGCCCCGGCAACCACCGCAGCCCCAACTCCGACTGCGCCGGCCACCGCAGCCCCGACCCCGATCCCGACCACGCCAACCAAAGACAAAATTGTTGTGGGTATGTCAAGACCTCTCTCTGGCGCAGTGGCCGTGGTGGGAGACTCGGCCTTCAGACCAATCTATGAGACCTGGGTCCCGATGGTCAATGAGGAGGGGGGGATATATGTAGAGGAGTACGGCAAGAAACTACCCATAGAGTTGATCGTGTACGATGACACCAGCGACCCGGGCACGATGGCCAGGCTGACGGAGAAGCTGATCCTGGAGGACAAGGTTGACTTTCTATGGCCTGCCTGTGGCACCTCTTTCATCTTCGCCCAGGCCCCTATAGCCAATAAATACGGCTATGTGCTGATAACAGCCGAGGGCGGTGCCACGCAAATCAAGGACTTGCTTCCCAGTCTGCCCTATGTGTTCGTCACCCTGAGTTTCTCCGACTGGTACCAGTTGCCGGTTCTGGCAGACCTTCTGGCCTCCAAGGGTGCGAAGACGGCCTTCATCACCTACATCGCTGACCTCCACGGTATAGAGTATTCCGGCGTGGCAGGTATTGAGTTCCCGAAGAGGGGCATTGAGATCGTTGGCAGCAGGAGTCTTCCGCCCGACATTAAAGACCTCTCGCCCGTAATCAAGGCCGCCGATGCGTCTGGAGCTGACGTCTTTTGCTGCTTCGCTTATCCGGACCAGATCATCCCTGCCACGGGGACGTCAATAGAGCTCGGCTATAACCCCAAGGCCTGGGTAGGCGGCCCCGGCGTCAATTTCGGGTTCTACCATGCTGCGTTTGGTCCGGCGGTGGAGGGGGTAATAGGTTTTACCGGCTTTGCCCGGGGGCAAACCGCGAAGCTCGACCAACTGGCCGACTTGCTCTACGAAGGTAAGCCCGAGGAAATCCAGGATTGGTGGGGACACCCGTACTACTGGGCTGCGCTGGACATATGGAAGGCAGCCATCGAGAAGGCGGGAACCCTTGACCAGAAGGTGATAAGGGACGTCATCGCCTCGGCCTCACCCGACAACCCGATAGAGACCGTGCTGGGGCCCACCTGGTTTGAGAATGGACTCCTGGCCAAGGAGTGCCATCCCGGCGAGATTGGTCAGTGGATAAACGGAGTGTATGAAGTCGTCGGGCCTACGGACAAGGCCACCGCAGACTTTGTGTATCCCAAGCCGCCGTGGCCAACAGGCTAATAGCTTGACAATGTCAGATTCGCAGATGCCGCTTTCACTCGGTGTCATTCTGAGGAGCGTAGCGACGAAGAATCGCGTTCGTGGTTAGCAGGGGGCTCTGATTCACCAGAAACGAGGCCCTTCGCTTCGCTCAGGGTGACATGACCTCTAATGTGACATTGCCAAGATAGTCAGAGTACATCGGGTTCAGCACCGACGACGAGCAGTTGAGCAGGCTGTCCAAAAGGTGCAGAACAGTAACTTCTGTGAGTGGTTGGTTCTCTCCAGAGGCCTCGCCGTGTCTTTTGGGCAGCCTGCGCTGCTCTTGTTGCCGAAGTGAAGGAGGTCTCAGTACGTACGATGGTTACATTCTTGAACATAGTGATTGCTGGTCTGCTGCTGGGCGGTCTCTATGCTCTGATTGCCATGGGGCTCAGTCTGCAGTACGGCGTCGCCCGGGTGCTGAATGTCTCTCATGGCGAGTTTATCATGCTCGGCGGGCTGATTACCTGGACATTATACACAGCGTTTGGCGTTAACCCGCTGTTATCCCTGGCTATTTGCGGTCCTCTTACTTTCCTCTTGGGTTTCATCATTCACAGGACTGTGTTCAAGCGCCTTTTGACCTCGTCAGAATCGCGAGGGGTCTTCGAGAGTAATTCCATGCTGGCTTCTTTCAGTCTCCTGTTCATTATTCAAAACATAGCGTCCATCGCCTGGGGACCTGAAATCAGAGGATACTCTTATTTACGTGTGCCGGTCAATCTGGCGGGAGCGGTCTTTGGCGCTAACCGGCTCATGACCCTGGGGTTCGCTGTGGTCATAGGTGTGGCCTTCTACCTCTTCATAGCCCGCACTCGCACGGGCAAAGCCATCAGAGCGGCGGCCCAAGACCCGGCCGCGGCGGGACTCATGGGGGTAAACATTGACCGGGTACTGGCCTTGTGCTTTGGCCTCGGTGCTGCCCTGGCCGGTACAGCCGGCATGTTGATCAGCTTGTGTTACCCCGTTCATGTGGCCATGGGCCTTGAGTATACCGTCATCGCCCTGATCGTGGTGGTCTTGGGTGGTCTGGGCAGTATCCCCGGTAGTTTCATCGGGGGCTTTGCTCTGGGCATTATTGGCAGCGTGGTAACCAACATAGACCCGAGCTTATCATTGATAGCCTACTATCTCATCTTCGTACTCCTGCTGCTGGTGAAGCCGACGGGTATCATGGGGAGGTAGGGGGATGAACGCTGTCGGAGTTGATCTAAAAAAGCTCAGGGCACCGGCGCTGCTCCTCGTTCTCCTTCTCCTGCTGATTGCTTTACCTCACGCTCGCCCAGGCTACGCGGTCGTGCTGGTGTATACCATATTGATGTACATCGTCCTGACGGTGAGTTGGGTCCTCTTTTCCGCTCCTACCGGCTATGTCTCCCTGGCCCCCGCGGCGTTTTTTGGGGTCGGCATATACACTTCCGCTATACTGGGCATGAAGTTACCCTTGCCTGTCGTCATCTGCATCGGTGGTCTGGCCAGTGCCTTTCTCGCCCTGCTCGTCGGTGCTTTGACTCTGAGACTGAAAGGCATCTATTTTGCCATCTTTACCTTCGGACTGGTGGAACTCATCAAGCATTTTGTCCTGTGGTATGAGCTCAAATACACGGGCACGCGTGGCCGATTCCTCCTCCCCGTAGGTAACAACACCATTTACTACGTCATGCTTGCTATTCTCGTGGCCTTGTTGCTTACCACCTACTTTATCAAGCGTTCCAAATATGGTTTGGCTCTACAGAGCATCGGTGAAGACGAGGAGGCCGCGGCCCACACCGGTATAAACGTGACGCTGTTGAAGATCATCACCTTTGCCATCAGCGCGGTTTTCACGGGGGCCGCCGGCGCAATCTGGGCCATCCGATTGACATACATAGACCCCTACATCGCCTTTGATGTCAACAACTCCTTTATGCCGGTGCTAATGGCCATCTTCGGGGGGCTGGGGCAACTCTATGGCCCCATCCTGGGTGCCGTCGTTTTTTCCTTCTTAAGGGAAGTTTTGATCACCAGGTTTCCCTATTACTACATGCTCCTTATCGGCACCATCCTCTTGGTGAGCATCTTGTACCTGCCCAACGGACTCGTAGGGCTGATTCAGAGGTGGCGCAGAAGAATCTGGGGAGGGCAACATGCCAATACTTGAAGGCGAAGGCGTGACCAAGTATTTTGGCGGGTTGGCCGCGGTCTCAAACGTAGACTTTTACGTGGACGAGGGCGAAATCGTGGGCCTGATTGGGCCCAATGGAGCCGGTAAAACCACGCTGTTTAACTTGATCTCGGGGGCGCTGGTTCCTAAGTCGGGAGTCATCAGGTTCCAAGGCGCAAACATTACCGGCTTGAAGCCACATCGAATCTGTAAGATGGGCATAGCAAGAACATTCCAGTCGGTCAAAGTTTTCGCCAACATGCCCGCCCTTGAGAATGTGATGTTGGGCTCGTTATTCGGGGCACCAAACAGTGTAGCACCTGCGGAGGCGGTCAGGGAAGCTACTGCCTTGCTGGACTTTGTGGGATTGTCGGCAGTGGGGGCGACCCCGGCTAAGGACTTGACCCTGGCCAACCAGAAGCGCCTGGAGGTGGCCAGGGCTTTGGCTACCAAGCCAAAGCTGCTGTTGCTCGATGAGCTGATGGCGGGTCTAAATCCGACGGAGACGGCCGAGGCTATGGCATTGATAACCAGGATTCGGGATCAGGGGATTACTATTTTCATGATCGAGCACGTCATGAAGGCCATCATGAGCGTGTGCGACCGAATCATGGTGCTGCATCACGGCGTCAAGATCGCCGAAGGGACACCCCAGGAGATCGCTACTAGCAAGAAGGTGATTGAGGTGTACCTAGGAGAATAGGGCAATGCTGGAAATCCGCGATCTGTGCACTTTTTATGGTAAGGTTCAGGCTTTGTGGAATGTTAGCCTGCAAATCAACGAGGCCGAAATAGTTGCCCTGGTTGGTTCCAACGGCGCCGGTAAGACAACGCTGCTGAACACTATATCCGGCCTGCTGCGGCCAGCCTCAGGGCATGTGTTTTTCCTGGGACAGCAGATAGACGGCCTGCCCCCTCATGCCGTCGTGGAACTGGGCATTTCCCATGTGCCCGAAGGTGGAAGGGTGTTCCCCGAGATGACAGTACGTGAGAACCTGGAGATGGGCGCGTATCCTTACCAGGCTTGGCAACATAGAGGGGAAACACTGGAACAGGTTTATCAGATGTTTCCCAGGCTGAAGGAAAGGGAAAAGCAATTGGCCAGGACATTAAGCGGCGGCGAGCGTCAGATGTTAGCCATAGGACGATGCTTAATGTCGAGGCCAAAGCTGTGCCTGTTTGACGAACCCTCCTACGGTCTGGCCCCGCTGTTGGTGGCAGAGATCTTCCGCATCATCCAGGGGCTCCGTGATCAGGGGATTACCGTCTTTCTGATCGAGCAGAATGTTCGACGCGCTCTGGAGATAGCAGATCGGGCATACGTGCTGGAGAATGGTCGCATATGCATGGAAGGGCCGTGTGCCGAGCTGCTTGAGAGCGATCACGTGCGAAAGGCCTATCTGGGATTGTAGTTAAAAGTCCAGGAGGGAGGATTATGGAGATCAAGGCTGCGGTCGTTTATGAGACCTCAGGAGATTTCTGCATCGAGCAACTGGAGCTCAGCGAGCCGCGGGATGACGAGGTGCTGGTGCGCATCGTCGGGACCGGCATCTGTCACACGGATTTGGGTGCTCGCGACATGCATCTGCCGATTCCGCCGCCGCCCAGTGTCTTTGGGCACGAGGGGGCCGGTGTGGTGGAAAGGATAGGAGCGCGGGTGACCAAGGTCAAGCCGGGCGATCATGTGGTATTGGCCTGGGATTACTGTGGGACCTGTCCTGCCTGCAAGGTGGGCAAGGTGCTCTATTGCCTGAATTTCTTTCTGCACAATTTCCACGGCGCTCGCCCGGACGGGACGATAACCTTGCGCAAGGGGGATCAGCCCGTTCACGGTTCTTTTTTCAATCAGTCGTCTTTTGCCGATTTCGCCCTGGCCAACGAGCGGAACGTGGTCAAGGTGCGGGACGACATTCCCCTGGAGGTCCTGGCTCCCCTGGGGTGCGGGGTGATGACGGGGGCCGGGGCGGTGATGAATTCCCTTCAACCTAAGCCCGGGGCCTCTATTGCCGTCTTTGGCGTCGGCCCGGTGGGGATGAGCGCGGTGCTTGCCGCCGGGGTGTGTGGCTGTACGACCATCATCGCCGTGGATGTCAAGGCGGAGCGCCTGGCGATGGCCAATGAACTCGGCGCTACCCATACCATCAACGCCGCTGAGGTAGACCCGGTGGAAGCCATCAAGGACATTACCGGCGGCGGTGCCGAGTTCAGCCTGGAGTGCGTCGGCAATCCCAAGGTGCTGCGCCAGGCGGTGGACGTTTTGCCGCGTCTGGGAGTTTGCGGGCTGGTGGGGGTTGTGCCGCCGGGCACGGAGGTCGCTCTGGACATGGACCTCCTCATGAACGGTCGCACGGTGAAGGGCATCCTCGGCGGTGATGCCATCCCGGATTTGTTTATCCCCAGACTGATTGAACTGTACAGCCAGGGGCGTTTCCCCTTTGACCGTTTGATCACTTTCTATCCCTTCGAGGACATCAACCGCGCGGTGAAAGACATGGAGGAAGGGCGCGTGATCAAACCGGTGCTGCGGATGTAACGCCGGCAAACCCTAGCATCTAGCATAAAGGAGGCCAGTTATGAAGCTCATCAGGGTGAACATGAGCGACAAAACTATTCGCGTGGAAGATGTGCCCCCGGAGTACAGGGGACTTGGCGGCAGGGGCCTCACTTCCATCATGATTAACGCCGAGGTGCCGCCCAAATGCGATCCCCTGGGACCGGAGAATAAGCTCATTTTTGCTCCGGGCCTTTTGAGCGGCACTGTTCTGCCCAATACCAGCCGCGTGTCCGTGGGGGCCAAGAGTCCGCTGACAGGGGGCATCAAAGAGAGCAACGCGGGAGGAACCATGGGGGCGGCCCTGGGTCGCCTGGGGATTGCCGCGGTGGTGGTCGAGGGGCAGGCCCCGGAAGGGGAGCTATACTTCCTCAGAATTGACCAGAACGGAGAGGCAAGCCTGGTCCCGGCCCAGGAGTACCGGGGGATGCGCACGTACCAGCTTGTGGAGAAGATTCTGGCCCGATACGGCGAGAAAACCGCGGTGCTCTGCATCGGGCCGGCCGGTGAGTACAAGCTGGCCGTGGCCTCTATCCAGTCCTCCGATACCGATGGCCATCCCTGCCGTGCTGCCGGACGCGGGGGCCTGGGGGCGGTGATGGGAGCTAAAGGTCTCAAGGCCCTGGTCGTAGATCAGCGCGGGAAGAGCCCCGACCCCGTGGCCGACCCGGAGGCCTTCAAAGAAGCGGTCAAAGAGGTGGTCAGAATCGTCAAGGCGGATCATATGAACGCCGAAGTGATGCCCAAACTCGGCACCGCCGGTCTGGTGGCCCCGGTCAACTCCATGGGCGCTTTCCCCAGCTACAACGCGCGCAGGGGGGTGCTGGAGGGGTGGGAGAACATCTGCGGGGAGCGGATGGCAGAGATCATCCAGGAGCGGGGTGGCAATCCGACCCACATGGGCTGCTCCCAGTGCGTCGTCCATTGCTCCAACGTGTTTGTGGATGAACAGGGGAAGTATGTCACCAGCTCCCTGGAGTATGAGACCATCTGGGCCATGGGCGGTATGACGGGCATTGCCGATTTGGACGCCATTGCCCGGCTGGACAATCTGTGTGACGACATCGGGGTGGACACCATGAGCACGGGGGTGGCCATCGCCGTGGCCATGGATGCCGGGTACAAAGAGTTCGGAGACGCCGAGGCGGCCATTGAGATGGTGGAAGAGATTGGCCGGGGTACCGAATTCGGCAGGATTCTGGGGGGTGGCCCCGTCGCCGTGGGCAAGCATTTCAACCACGACCGGGTGCCCGTGGTCAAGGGGCAAAGCATTGCCGCCTACGATCCGCGAGCCATGCAAGGACATGGGGTTACCTTCGCCACCTCGCCTATGGGCGCCGACCACACGGCGGGGAACGTGGTCGGGATGTATTTGCAGGGCCTGCTCGATCCCCTGAAGCCGGAAGGCCAGGTGGAAGCCTCCCGATTCCTTCAAATCGCCATGGCCGCATTTGATACCATGGGGCAGTGCTTCATGGCCAGCGTGGCCCTGTTGGGACCCGATGGTGGCGAAGCTTTTCGTCGCTTGCTCAGCGCCTATCTGGGCACCCCGCTGGGGCCGGATGACTTCCCCCATGCCCTGGGCGTGCGGGTGCTGAAGGCAGAGAGGGAATTCAACAGAAAGGCCGGGTTCACCAAAGAGGACGACAGGTTGCCCCGGTTTTTCTACGAGGAACCCCTGCCTCCTCATAACACCGTTTTCCTCATCAGCGACGAGGAGCTGGACAGCACCTTCGATTTCTGACGGAAGCTGTTGATGAAAGTGAGAGTCAACCTGTACGGGACTCTGCGCCAGCGTTTTCCCGCTTACCGGCCTTCGGAGGGCATCGAGGTGGAGGTGCCCGAGGGGGCTACGGTCCGCGACCTTCTCTCCCTGCTGGATATTCCGCAATCCCAGGGGGCCGTGGTTATTGTGGAGGGCCGGGTCTTGAAGGCGGAGGATAAGCTACGGCGTGGAGTCCCGGTAAACGTCTTGCAGGCGATCGGCGGCGGGTGATACGCTCGCGGAACGAAAGCGAAGCGGTAATTTGTCAAGTAGGTCATGAGGCGTCAATGGGCCATTTGGGGGACGCACTGAGCTAAGTACAGCGGCGCGTAAATTCATTCCGTGTTATGCTAACCCGCGCCGCCGTGAACAGGCGGCGCTGGGCCCCAAAATAGGCCGAAAAGCGCCCCAGCACCGGCTCTTCCAGGCCGGTGCTGGCGCGAAAAACTCGGCGCGAATTTGCGGCAGTCTGTACTAAGCCTGCTGTCGGAGCACCTTTCCAACCGCAGATAGGAGATTATGAGATGTAGCGGCGGACGGCCCTGTCCGCTCGTGAACGCGGCCACGGCGGGCCGCCGCTACGCCTTTGCACTAATTATACGAGGAGGATCAGACCATGCCGGATTATGAAGCTCTGAAGAAAAGGGTGGAGGAACTGGCCGCGAGGGACTGGGATGTGGCGGCTATTGAGGCCCGGTATAAGAAACTGGCCGCCGAGGGAATCCCCAGGAAGAAGTTGGACCGGGACGAGCTTTTGGCCCACAAACAGGAGATTCTGGACCGCGTGCAGCGCCGGGGTGAGGAGTATAACTTTCTGGCCCGCAATTGTGCCAAGAGTACCGCCCTGGCCGTGATGGAGGAGTTCGGCCTGGGCAACATGGAGATCGTCAAAGCTCTGTCTCCCTTTCCCGGCTTCGGTGGGACCGGCTGGATGTGCGGTGGCGTGACCGGAGCGCTGATTGCCCTGGGGCTCTACTTCGGCAGTGATGATTTGTTGGATTACGATGCCGTCGGGGCCACCATAGCGGCGGCCCGCAAGTTCATGCCCCGCTTTGAGGAGATGGTGGGAGCGGTGGTATGCCCCAAGATACACGAGGATGTCGTGTTTGGGCGCTATATGGACCCCGCGGCCAGTCCGGAGAACATGGAGGCCTTTGCGCAGGCGAAGGGCTTTGAGAAATGCGGTCTCCTGCCGGGGATAGGGGCCCGGTTGGCGGCGGAGATCATCATCGAGAGCCTGGAGTAGTACCTTCCAAGTGAGATCCTTGCTCGTTGGGCAAGAATTTCACCACGAAGGACTCCAAGGACACCAAGGGGAAAAACGTAGTGCCCTTCGTGCTCTTTGTGTCCTTTGTGGTAAGGCTTTTTGGTTCCGGCCTGGCCGGGTTAGGGCAGGTTTCCAAATCAGGTAGAAAGGGTGGAGGTTATTGTGGCAGAAAGCACCTGGAGGAATTACAAAGAGAGCAAATTTTCCAAGCCGTTGCCGTTAAAAGGCATCCGGGTATTGGAAGTGTGCACTCTCTTGCTGGGACCCTCCGGACCGGGTTTCTTGTCGAGGCTGGGCGCCGAAGTCATCAAGTGTGAGATGCCCCCTCTGGGGGATACGTTGCGCAGCCTGGTGCCCTTTGGCTATTTCTTCAAGGAGCAGAGCACATCGTTGATTCGGCCTAACCCTAACAAGTATTGGATAGGTCTGGATTTGCATAAGCCCGAGGGCCAGCAGGTATTCCGGGAACTCGCTGCCAAAGCTGACATCATCGAGGAGAATCTGCGGCCGGGAGTAATGGAACGCTGGAATGTTGGCTACCGGCAGATCAAAGAGATTAATCCCAGCATTATCTACATCTCCAAGACGGGTTTTGGTCAGTGGGGCCAATATGCTGAGGAGAATAGACCCAGCAACGACGGCGCGGCGCAGGGCATGTCCGGCTATGCCTGGATGTCGAGTTTCCCCGGACGGCCGCCCCTGAAGAGCCGCTTATATATTTGCGACAGTTACGGCGCATTGATGGGGGAAGTGGCCGTTCTGGCCGCCCTCCATTATCGGGACAGGACCGGGAAGGGGCAATACATCGAGTTGTCGCAGAGCGAGGCCATTATGCGGGCCATGTCTTGGGTCTGGCCCTACCAGCATATCACCGGTAAGAGGGCCATGCCGGCGGGAAACAGGGACGTATCGCTATGCCCTGCCGACACGTTCCGCTGCGCCGATGACACGTTCCTGGCACTGGCCGCGCCGGACCCAGACGAGTTCCGGGGTCTGTGCATCGCCATGGGCAGGCCGGAACTGGCTGATGACCCCAGATTTAAAGACCACCTGACCCGACTGCAGGAGGAAAACGCTACCGAGATCCTCAGGATCATCGCTGAGTGGGTGAGAACCAAGACCGCTGAGGAGGTCGAGGAGTTGGCCGAAAAGCACGGTTTCACCGCCTCTCGCCTCTACACGATCAAGGACGTCGTGGAGAATGAACACTTCCGCGAGCGCGGCTTTATAACAGAAGTTGACGACCCTCTTCTCGGCCCGTTCCTGGACTATGAATTCCCCGTGATGATGTCCAAGACGCCACCGAGGGTTAGGTGGTCCATCAGGCCTGTGGGCTTTGACAACGAATACGTCATGACCCACATCTTGGGCAAGAGTGAAGACGAGATCAGGCAGTTATACGAATGCGGTGCCTTGGGCAAGTGGGCGGATGTGCGCGGGCGCCGACCGCCCCCCGACTGGGATGGCAAGGCCGGGCTAATCATGACCAGAGACTGAACCCGACTTCTGTTGACTACATCAAAGCGCGGGAGGTAGTATGGAAGAACAGGCTTGGGCAGATTGGATAAGGGAGCGGGATGATCCGAAAATCGCGCGGACCAAACCCGAGGCTCTGGACGACATCACCGTGTTGGACCTGAGCTACAAGTCCTTTGCGGGATGTTACTGCTCTTCGATGTTGGCCGAGTTTGGCGCTGAGGTCTTGAGGGTGGAGCCCCCGGAGGGTGATTTTCTCAGGACATGTACTCCCTACGGCATACTGTACAAGGGCGAGGGTCTCAACTACCTGTCCGAGGGTAGAAACAAGTTCCATATCACCCTGAACCTGGAAAAGCCGGAGGCCAGAGGGATTCTCAAGGGGCTCGCGGCTCAGGCCGATGTGCTTATAGAGACCTTTAGACCGGGGGTCATGGATGAGTGGGGCCTCGGCTACGAGGAACTGAGTAAGATCAATCCCCGGCTAATCTTCGCCTCCATCACGGCGTTGGGGCAGTTCGGACCCATGAGCCACAGC
This sequence comes from Anaerolineae bacterium, assembly GCA_014360845.1. GTDB lineage: Bacteria > Chloroflexota > Anaerolineae > JACIWR01 > JACIWR01 > JACIWR01. Next base: position 23,324 of record JACIWR010000001.1, on the reverse strand, counting down.
CGGATGGCGGACTACGACAACATCATCCAGGCCAGATCGGCGAACCAATATGATACCGGCGAGATGCTGCCGGAAGGCAAGACCTACGATGAGTGCCCGTGGGCCGTCCCCACCAAGGCCGGCCCCTGGATAGGTTGGGTCGTGTCAGGAACATTCATGGCAGTGGGCATCCTGGCCGCCCTGCATTGGAGAGAGATGACCGGAGAAGGACAGGCGCTGGATATTGCCTCAGCCGAATCTTATGCCTCGCTGGAGGACTGGGCTTCGGTGTGGTATCAGGGGGCGGGGGTCATCAATGAGCGCTTTGGCAACCTGAATACGGGTGGTTGGCTGTATTGCTTCGCGCCGACCAAAGACGGCGCCGTCTTTCTGGGCGGCCTCCGTTTGGAGATGTGGCAGGCCTTTGCCGACATGTTGGGGAAATGGGACGAGTGGGGCGCAGCGAACTGGACGGACCTGGCGGCGTTCTCGGAGAAAGAGGAGCAATTGAAGTGGGCGGAGCTGGTCTTCGCCGAAACGCGCAAGTACACCAATGAGGAGCTGGTCAGCATGGCTGTGGAGTATGGCCAGAAAGGCCGTCTGGCCCCCATTACCCCGGTGGTGGCGCCCGTTTGCTCCCCTGATGAGACCATGCGCGATGCTAACTGGCTGGATCGAGGTATCTTCACCCCGGTTGAAGACCCCGTATATGGTGAGGTCACCGTAGCCCAGGCACAATACAAAATGACTGAAACGCCCGCCAGAACGAAGTGGGTCTGCCGACCCGTGGGCTACGACAATGAACACATCTACCTCAAGTACATGGGTTTCGGTCCTCGCAAGCTGAAGAAGCTGAAAGAGGCCGGGATCATTTAGTGCTTCTGCCCGGGGCAGGGCAGTAGTGCCTTCCGAGTGAGACCCTTGCTCGTTGGGCAAGAATTTCACCACAAAGGACACGAAGGACTCCCAGGTCGCAAAGGGGAAAAAACGCAGTCCCCTTCGTGCTCTTTGTGTCCTTTGTGGTCAGGTTTCTGGCTCCAGCTTACCGGGTTAGGAGATGGCAATGTTTAAAAACGTCTATGTTCCCTACAAAGGATACTGGTGCTCGCCTTTCTGTCGTTGGCAGGGATCGCTGCAAAATGAAAATGCCACGGAACTGGCCGCGGTCGCGGCGAAACGGTTCTTGGAACTGCGCGGCATCACGCCCGATGTCTTCGACGGCATCGTCTACGGCGCGACTATTCCCCAACGGCAGTGGTTTTTTGATGCTCCCTATTTGGCCACGCTGATGGGCAATCCCAACATCAGCGGCCCCCGGGTCTCTCAGGCGTGCGCCACCTCTACCGTTTGCCTCAATTATGCTGCGTCTTTCGTCGAGGTGGGAAGCAACACCACTATATTGGTGGTCACCGCAGACCGAACGTCGAATTGCCCGAACATCCTCTGGCCGAACCCTTCGGGCCCCGGCGGAAAGCCGCATTTCGAAAGCTGGATGATGGACGGTTTCAACTGGGACCCTGTTGCCGAGACCAGCCCCTTGGGTACGGCCGACAACGTCGCCAGGAAGCACGGCATCACCCGGGAAGAATCCGATGCCCTGGTTCTCAACCGATACAACAAGTATCTGGATGCCCTGGCTGAGGACCGCAAGTTCCAGAAAGGCTATATGCTCCCTCTGGAAGTCAGGCTTTCCAGGAAAGAAACCATTATCGTGGAAGAGGACGAAGGGATTATCCCCTGCACCCCCGAGGGCCTGGCCAAGCTGAAGCCGGCTGCCCCGGATTCCATTCTGACCTTCGCTGCCCAGACCCATCCGGCCGATGGAAATGCCGGCATGATCGTCACCACGAAGGAGAGAGCCGATGAGCTTTCCGCCGACAAGTCTGTGACCATCCAGATTCTCTCCTATGGGTTTGCCCGTGCCGAAAAGGCCCACATGCCTGAGGCCCCAATCCCGGCGGCAATGCGGGCCCTGGAAAAGGCGGGCATAGCGGTGACAGACCTGGCGGCGGTTAAAACCCATAACCCCTTTTCCGTGAACGATATCGTCATGAGAAAAGAGTTGGGGATAGACGATAAAATATTCAACAACTACGGATGCTCCCTGATTTGGGGACACCCTCAAGGGCCTACCACCATGAGGTTGGCCATTGAACTGATCGAGGAGCTGGTTCTGAAAGGCGGCGGTTATGGATTGGTGGCCGGTTGCGCGGCCGGCGATTCAGGGGCCGCCCTGGTGATCGAGGTGTCTTAAGACGTAACATAGCTTTTCCAGGCTGTCCAGGCAGGCTGGAAAGCCCGTCCTACAGCTTTTCGAATAGGCTTTTAGTCAAAGGAGGAACGATGGAGATCAAAAAAGTTGGAGTCGTCGGTTGCGGATTGATGGGGTCAGGCATCGCGCAGACGGCAGCAGAGGGAGGATTCACCACGATCGTGCGCGAGCCGACCCAGGAATTGCTGGATAAGGGTCTGCAGCGGATTCGCGATTTTATGGCGAAGGGCATTGAGAAGGGCAAAATGACGCCTGAGCGCCGCGATGAGGTGTGGGCGCGCATCCAAGGCACGACGGATCTGTCCGATCTGGCGGATTGCGATCTCGTGATCGAGGCCATCACCGAGGTGCGCGACGCCAAAGAGGCCCTGTTCGCCGAACTGGATCAAATCTGCAAACCCAGCACGATCTTCGCGACCAACACATCCACCTTCCGCGTGGCGGAACTGGCAGCGGTGACGAAGCGCCCGCACCTGTTTGGCGGGTTGCACTATTTCTTCCCCCCGGTCATCAACAAACTGCTGGAAGTCGTGCGAACGAAAGAAACCGTGCCCGAAGTCATCGAGACGCTGTTGAACTTCGGTCGCCTGACTGGCAAGTTGCCGATCCTCGTTCTGGATTCGCCGGGGTTTGCCGTCAATCGTTTCTTCATTGCGTGGTACAACGAAGCAGCTCGCTTGCTGGATGAAGGCGTGGCGAACATCCCGACGATTGATGAGGCGGCGTGTGAGACCTTCGGCATCGGCATGGGCCCGTTCAAGCTCATCAATGTGTCGGGCGTGTTCCTCGCATATCACGGAGCGGCTTCGCTCTACGAATCGCTGGGCGAGTTCTACAAGCCGGCGAAGCACTTGCGCGAGCTGTATGAGTCGAATCAGTTGTGGGACCTGTCCGGCGAGGTGGACCCAACCCGCAAACAGGCCGTCGCCGAGCGTCTGCTGGGCGTGGTGTGCGGTGTCGCCGCGCGGGTCGTCGAAGAGGGGGTGGCGACGATCGAGGATGTGGACCGCGGCGCGACCATCGGCCTGCGCTGGGCCAAGGGACCCTTCGCGCTGATGAACGACATGGGATTGGAGCATGCCCTGGAGCTGATGAAACCCATCGAGGAGAGGCATCCGGGGTTCATTCCCGACCTGCTCAAGAAGCAGGTGGCGAGCGGCAAGCCCTGGCCCCTGCGCCACGTGCGTTTGTCCGTTGACGGCGCTATTGCCACCATCACGATGAGCCGTCCCGAAGCGTTGAACGCCCTCAACAGGAAGGTGTTACAGGAACTGAAAGACGCGCTCGCGCAAGTGCGCGCCAATCGCGCCGTGCGCGTCGTCATTCTCACCGGCGAAGGCAATGCTTTCATTGCTGGCGCGGACATCAAAGAGATGCAGGCGCTGGCAGCCCAGCCCGACGCCATCCGCGAGTTCACCGAGTTCGGTCAGGGCGTTCTGCGCGACATTGAGACCCTGCCGCAACCCGTTATCGCCGCCATCAACGGCTTCGCCCTCGGCGGCGGATTGGAAGTCGCCCTCGCCTGCGACATTCGCATCGCCTCGTCCGACGCGCGCCTGGGCCTGCCGGAGGTCGGCCTGGGCATTATGCCCGGTCTGGGCGGCACGCAACGCACGACGCGATTGGTGGGACGTGGCGTTGCCTCGGAGCTTATCTTCACTGGCGATTTGATTGGCGCTGAGGAGGCCGCGCGGGTCGGGCTGGTGAATCGTGTCGTCGAGCCGGCGAAGCTGATGGAGACGGCGCGCCAGTTGGCGGAGCGCATTGCGTCGCGGGCGCCGGTGGCCCTCGCCAAGGCCAAGGCCGCGATTCTGGCGACGCAACAATTGCCTCTCGACGAGGGATTGGCGTTCGAACTGGACCGGGCCATCGAAGTGATGGCGACGCCGGATCGCGTGGAAGGCATGCAGGCCTTCATCGAAAAGCGCCAGCCGGTTTTCACCGGAGAGGAGACGTGATACGTGATGCGTATTGCGCATTCCGTCCCTCAGAGAAATGCAGAGAGCATTAGCATGACCACCTCTCTGCAACAAGTTTTCGAATCACGCTCAGTCGCCGTCGTCGGCGCATCAAAGGACCCGTTCAAAGCGGGGCATCAGGTTGTGCGCACGCTGCTCGCCGTCGGATACCTGGGCAAGATTTATCCGGTCAACCCCAACGAGAGAGAAATCTTGGGTCTGCCGTGCTACAGTTCCATCACCGAGATCAAGGAACCGCTCGATCTCATCGTGATCAGCCTGCCGGGCAAGGCAGTCCTCAGCGTGATGGAGGAAGCTGCACAGCGCGGCGATGTCAAAGGCGCTGTGGTGCTCTCCGGCGGCTTCGCCGAAACCGGTATCCCGGAAAGGGTCGAGGCGCAAAGGCAACTCGCCGAGATCGCCCGGCGCGCCGGCATCCGCGTGTTCGGGCCCAATTGCATCGGGATCATGAACCCGGAGCTGAAACTCGTCACCGGTTTTCATCCGGGGGTCAGCCTCGTCCCCGGCAACCTCGGTTACGTGACGCAGAGCGGCGCCCTGGGCGGCTCGCTCGTGACGCTGGCCCTCAGCCAGCCCAAGCCGCTGGGCTTTGCGCGATTCGGTCACGTCGGCAACATGTGCGATGTGTCCAACGTGGAACTGATCGAGGATTACGGCAATGATCCCAAGATCAAGGTGATTCTGGTCTATCTCGAAGGGGTCAGAGACGGTCGGGAGTTTATGCGCGTCGCGGCCCAGGTGACCAAAAAGAAGCCGGTGCTCGTGCTCAAAGTGGGGCGCACTGAGATCGGTGCCAGGGCGACGCTTTCGCACACCGGCACGCTTGCCGGTGCGGATGCGGTGTACAGCGGCGCGTTCAAGCAGTGCGGCGTCGTGCGCGCGAACACGATGCACGACCTGATCGCCGGCGCCAAGGCGATTTCCATGTTGCCCAAACCCCGCGGCAACCGGGTGTGCATCCTCACCGAAGCCGGCGGCCTGGGGGTCATCAGCACGGACGAGGTGGCAGCCAGCGGCGTGTTGGAACTGGCACCGATGAGCCGGGAGACGTGCGAGAAACTGACCGCTCTGTTGCCGCCGATGGCCATGGTCTGCAAACCGAACGGCTACGTGGACACCTCCGCCGCCGCCATGGCGCAGGAATTCGGCGAGGCCATGCGCCTCGTCCTGTCCGATCCCAATGTGGATATGGTGGTGTTGAACGCCATCCCGCCCACGTTCCTGCCCGCCATGGACGTCGCGCAGGCCATTGTGCCCGTCGTCAAGGAATGCGGCAAACCGGTCGTGACCTGTTTCACGGTCAATGAAACGGTGGTGGAAACGCGCCGCTATCTCGAAGAGAACGGCATCCCCACCTTCGATGCGCCCGATGAGGCCGTGCGCGCCCTGGCGATGTTGACCCAGGCCACCTTCAGCGTGAGCCATCCCCTTGACGATGTGCCTGCCGCTCATCACCCGATCCTCGATGGCGCGATTGCAGAAGGGCGTCACCTGCTGGAGCCCGAGGCGCTCGAGTTTCTCAGCGATAATGGCATCGCGGTGATGCCCCACGTTCTGGCGCGGACCCGCGAAGAAGCGCAGCGCGCCGCGATGGAAATGGGCGGCCCCGTCGCGCTCAAGGTGGTCTCGCCGCAGGTCATCCACAAGAGTGACGTCGGCGGCGTCCGGCTCAATCTGCAAGGGCGCGAGGCGGTGGGGCAGGGGTATGATCAGTTGGTGAGTGACGTCAAGCGCGCGGCAGTGGCCGCGGACATTCACGGCGTGCTGGTCGTGCCGATGGCGCCACCGGGCCCCGAAGTGATCATCGGGATGGTGCGCGACGCCCAGTTCGGTCCCACCATCATGTTCGGCATGGGCGGCGTGTTTGTGGAGCTGTTCAAGGATGTGAGTTTCCGCGTCGCGCCGTTCGATCAAGAGGTCGCGCTGGACATGATCAAGGAGACCAAGAGCTATCGCCTGTTGCAGGGTATGCGCGGCGAGAGCCCAAAAGACATCGCCAGTGTAGCGGCATTGTTGTCACAAGTGTCACAGTTAGCCGCGCGGTATCCGCAAATCAAGGAAATTGACTTGAATCCGGTGCGCGTCTATGAAAACGGGTATAGCATTTTGGATGCGCGAATTCTGCTGGACGAATAGTATTGGGGCAAACTGGTTTTGACAATCTGTCATTTTGAGTTTTCCATGGCGCATCGTGCCATTCGTAGGGAAAGCTTTGGGTGGGCGAAGGCATTGCCTTCGCCCACCCAAGAATCTGGTCTGTACGGGGGTTATTTATGGAAGAAAAGAGAGCGCAATTGGTGGACATAGTGGGGGAAGCCGGTGTCATAGACCATCCCGATGTGGGGGAGTCGTTTTCCCTGGACCACGAGCTGATCCCGCCTTTGAAACCCTGTTTTCTGGTCAGACCTCAGAACGTGGACCAGGTGCAGAAGATTGTCCTCTGGGCCAATGAAACGCAAACACCCCTGGTGCCGATGAGCTCCGGCGCTCCCCATTTCCGTGGTGATACGGCCCCCACGGCCCCGGAGGCGGTCATTGTTGACCTGAGCGGGATGCGGCGCATTCTGAAGATAAACCGCCGCCACCGACTGGCGCTGATCGAGCCGGGAGTGACGTACACTCAGCTTCAACCCGCTCTCCAAGAAGAAGGCTTGCGGATCATCATGCCGCTGTTGCCCCGGGCCAACAAGTCGGTCATTGCCAGCCTTTTGGAGAGAGAGCCGGTGATGTCCCCCAGGTATCAGTGGAATCTGCTGGAGCCGCTGCGCAGCCTGGAGATCGTTTGGGGCAATGGGGACAAACTGTGGAGTGGAGGCGGCGTTTTTCGCGGCGAGAGGGAAGAGGAGTGGCGGATGGGCCTGGTGCCCCTGGTGGGCCCCGGACCGGGACAATTGGACTTCTACAAATTCGTCTCGGCGGCCCAGGGTAGCATGGGCATCGTGACCTGGGCTTCGGTCAAATGTGAGGTGTTCCCGGAATGCCGCAAGCTTTTCCTCGTGCCGGCGGAGAAGCTCGAAGACCTCATTGATTTCACCTATCAGCTCCTCCGCTTCCGGTTCGGTGATGAGCTCTTCATCGTGAATAACGCCTGTCTGGCCTACATCCTGGGCACTGAACCGGCAGAAATCGTTGCTCTGAAGGATACGCTTCCCGCCTGGGTAGTGGTGGTGAGCATCACGGGTGGGCACATATTCCCCGAAGAAAGGGTAGCCGCGCAGGAGGACGACATTCGGGACATCGCCCAGCGGTTTGGGTTGAAGCTGATGCCGGCCGTGCCGGGGTGTCGTGGCTCCGACCTGCTGAATCTTCTGCTCCAACCTTCTTCAGAACCGTACTGGAAGCTGAGGTATAAAGGGGGCTCCCAGGAGATATTCTTCCTGACTACTCTGGACAAGACGCCCTCTTTCGTGGCGACGATGCACACCACGGCCAACGAGCAACGGTATCCGGTCCCGGACATCGGCGTTTATCTACAACCGGTGCACCAGGGGGTTGGCTGCCATTGCGAGTTCATTCTGCCCTTCGATAGGCAGAATCGGGCGGAGATGGACAGGACGCGGGAGCTGTTCCGCGAGGCCAGCTTCCGCCTGTTTCGACAGGGAGCCTTCTTCTCGCGGCCGTACGGGATTTGGGCGCATATGGTCTACAATGCCGACGCTCAGACCACGATGGTGACGCGGAAAATCAAGGACATATTCGATCCCAACCACGTGATGAATCCGGGGAAGCTCTGCTTCTGAGGGCAAAGGGAGAGTGAAAATGGCACTGGAAGATTTCGCGGCGGAAATGGATCGCTGCAGTCAGTGTTCCTATTGCAAATGGATTCCGTTTGACCAGGTGAAGAGCTGGCGGTTTGCCAAGAATTGCCCCAGCATTGCCTATCACAACTTCAACAGCTACTCCGCCCGTGGCCGATACGCGGTGGCCCGCTCGCTCATCAAAGGGCAGAGCGGTTATTCGGATACGGTGCGGAAAATCGTCTTTACCTGCATGACCTGCGGGTCCTGTGATGTGAGCTGCAAAGTCTGCCGCTACAATCTGGAGCCCCTGGAGATGGCCCGCGAGCTCAAGTTCCGCCTGGTTGAGGACGGTCAGGGGCTGGATGAACACCAGGCTATCATCGAGAGCTTGAACAAAGAACACAATACCCTGGGCCGGCCCAGAGCCGAGCGGGGCGCGTGGGCGGATGACCTGGACGTCCCGCGCTTGTACGCCGATAAGGCCGAGGTCCTCTTCCACGCGGGTTGCCGCTTTAGCTACGACCGGGAGCTGCAAGGGGTCGCCAGGACGGCCGTGCGGCTCTTGAAGCAGGCGGGCGTTGATGTCGGCATCATGGGCCAGCGGGAGATGTGTTGCGGTGGTCGGGTGTACTCCATGGGCTACCGGGAGACCTTCACCCGTTTTGCCCAGGCCAATTTGAAGGCCTGGGACAGGGCCGGGGTGAAGACGGTGGTCACCTCCTGCGCTGACGGCTACCACGCCTTCAAGCGACTGTACCCCAAACTGGGCTCTCAGGTCGAGGTGCTGCACACTGTGGAGTTCATCGCCCGTCTCATCAAGGAGGGCCAGCTCACGTTCCGCACCGCAGTTCCCCTGACAGTGACTTACCACGATCCCTGTCATCTGGGCCGACAAGGGGAGCCTTATGTGCCGTGGGAGGGGGTGGAAAAGAAAATCAAGAACCAAATCGTCGTCTACGAGCCGAGGCGGCCCAGGTATAACGGCGCGTGGGGCGTGTACGATCCGCCGCGGGATATTCTGCGGAGCATCCCCGGCGTGGAACTGGTGGAGATGGAGCGGATACGGGAATACAGTTGGTGCTGCGGGGCCGGGGGCGGCGTTCGGGAGGCTTATCCGGAGTTTTCCAGGTGGACGGCCGGCGAACGTATCGAAGAGGCCAGAGCTACCGGCGCCGAGGCCTTGGTGAGCGCCTGTCCCTGGTGCGAGAGGAATTTCAAGGACGCTGTCAAGGCACTGGGAGACAGCCTGCAAGTCTACGACATCGTTGAGCTGGTACAGAAAGCGATGTAGCGGAGGGAGCAAATGACTCTAGCGAGAAACGTGTACAAGGCCCTGGAGGATATTGTCGGTCCGGAGAACATCTCCGATGACCCGGCGGTGCTCGATTCATACCGGTATTCCCTCGCCCACACCGCCATTCACATCGGCCCCTATTACGACACGTTTACCCCCAGAGGGGAGGCCGTTCTCCTGCCGGGGAGCACCGAGGAGGTGCAGGCCATCGTCAAGTTGTGCAACAAGTACAAGATAAAGTTCAAGGCCTCCAGCACCTTCTGGTCTGCTCAGGGATACCCTTCGGGGGAAAACACCATTCAGTTGGACATGCGGCGTATGGACCGCATCCTGGAGATAGACGAAAAGAACATGTTCGCCGTGATCGAGCCGGGGGTCATCGGGGCGACGCTGCAGGCCGAGGCCATGAAGCTGGGTCTGAACACCCACCTTCCCGGCTCTGGTTGCAGTTGCTCCATCCTGGCCGGTGCCACTTCTTACTTTGGCTCCGGACCGAGTAACCTGTATGGCGGCTGGCATTACGATAACCTGCTGGCCCTGGAATGGGTCATGCCCACGGGCGAAATTCTGCGCACGGGTTCGCTGGGGGCTGGCTGCGGCTGGTTCTGCGGTGAGGGGCCGGGGCCGAGCATGAAGGGCGTGGCCCGGGGCTTCCTGGGGGCCAAGGGGGCTATGGGCGTGTTTACCAAGTGCGCCATCAAGCTCTTTGCCTGGCCCGGGCCGCAGACCCTGCCCGTGGAAGGCACGATACCGGCCTACCGGGTCTCGCTTCCGGACAATTTCAAGGCCTATACCGTGGCTTTTCCCTCGTGGAGGGCATGGGCCGATGCAGCTCATATGATCTGGGACGCCGGCATCGGGTACCTCGCGCACCGGCAGTTCAACATGTTTGGCCGGGACCTGAAGTTTGCCATGATTAAAATCCTCACCGATCCCACCAAAACATTGGGAGACCTGGAGGAGCTTCTCGAGGACCCAGAGGTGCAGAAGGTGACACAGGAGTCCATGCGCGATTTCCAGATCGTCCTGGCCGGCATGACCCGCCGGGATATGGCCTGGCAGGAGAAGGTGCTGGACGAAATCTTGCGCAGGACCGGCGGCTGGAAAGTGGAAGCCATGAATGAGCCCGAGATACACGACTGGGCACTGCTGTACCTGATCAGACTAGGTCACAAGAACTTGAACCTGGTTTACGCGGGCGGGTACGACGGCTGTTTCGGTTTTCTCGGCGCGCCGGACTATGGGACAACCTACGTGGAAGAGGCTGCCGAGTTCAAGCGAGAATGGGAGAAGCGAGGTGCTATCGTAGAAGCCGGTGGTGATTGCATGATGGGCCCCATAGGTGGTCAGGGTGGGGGAGGCACGTGTTTGTGGGAGAATTTCACTTGCTTTGATCCCCATGACAAGGACTCGGTCGAGGGCACTCTGGAGTTCTTTGACGCCTGCACCGAGCTGGGTTTGAAGCGGGGTTGGGGCGTCGGCATGGAGAAGTGGAACGCCGCGGCGCGGGGTCCCGACGGCAGAACGCCTCCCAAAGAAGAGCGCGACCGCATTCACCTGGCCGCGCCGCAGCCCTCCGTCTTTCGCTATCAACACCGGGTCAAGGAGGCTTTGAACCCGAATGATCTGGGGGATGCCTACTACGAAACGTTAGAGGATTAGCCTGGGTTCAGGAAAAACTCACAGGGCTCGCCGATAAACTCGGCCTGGGGCTTCGCGCTCCAGGCCGAGTTTTGTGTCGGGGGCCTCCTGCAGGCCCTCACGCCGTGATGGGTCGGTGACAGCGGGTAGGGCGGGCTTCGTCGTGAGCGCTCAGCCGAACGGTTGGCGGCGGCTACAGCGTGTAGGCCCCTGGGCTTTGAACACCTACCAAGCGACGTCACGTATCTTCTCAATAATTTGGGGTAGGGGCAGGTCTTGCACCTGCCCGCCTGGGCGACCGCAAGGGTTCGCCCCTACATTTTGAGAAGATACGACGTCACTGCGCAGAAGAGTTCAAAGAGCCGCCTACCTGCCGTCCGAGGCGGCGGGTAGGGCTCTCTGCCTTAGACCGATAGAGCAGAAGCGTTACAGGAGAGAATCTCTGTAGCTCACTGATTGCCCGGCTCAGCCGAGCCCAACCCGCCCTACTGATGCGACCACCCTTCGCTTCCACTCAGGACGCAGCAGCGGTCGGAAGCTACGGGACAAGCCTGACCCCAAACCGAAACGCGCTCCCTTTGAATTCGCAACTTGACAACTTCTATATATAAGTATATAATATACATGCTCCACAGCAGACACAGACAGAGAGGTCATCCGGAAAATGCTTTCTCCCCACACTAAAGTCATCGCTTGTGCCACTGTGATTGAAGAGATGTTGCCTCACATGCCGCCCGGCATGGAGTATCAAGTCCTCGATTTTGGCTTGCATGTTAACCCCGTAGCCTTGAAACAGACCTTACAGGAAACTATTGACGCCTCTGCACCCCCTTTCGAAACCCTCATCCTGGGCTATGGCCTTTGCTCCCAGGCAGTGGTAGGCCTCAAGGCCAATAACTGCACCCTGATCGTCCCCCGTGTTGACGACTGCATCGCCCTCTTCTTAGGTTCCGCTGAAGCCTATAAGGTCCAGTCTCGCTCCGAGCCGGGCACCTACTATCTGACCAAGGGCTGGATCGAGGCTGGCGATGGTCCTTTTGAGGAGTACAGGGCGTTGATGGAGCGCTTCGGAGAGGAAAAGGCCAGCCTGATTATGTCCAAAATCTTGAAGAACTACACCCGTCTGGCGCTGATCAACACTGGCCAGTACGAGTTGGAGCGTTACCGCGAGTACACCCGGCGCACGGCAGAGCGCTTCGGATTGCGCTATGAAGAGCTCCCCGGTTCCGATGCCCTCATCAAGAAGATGCTTTACGGTCCGTGGGATGACGAGTTCGTCATCGCCCGGCCTGGCGAAACTATCTCATATCTGGATTTCAAGAGGACAAGGAGTGAGGTATGCAAATCATTGGAGAGAAGATAAACGGCACCCGCAAACGTGTGGCTCAGGCCATCAAAGAGCGTGATGCGGCTTTCATCCAGAATCTGGCCATCAAACAGGCTGAGGCGGGGTCGGCCTGGCTCGATGCCAATGCGGGAACGCACCCAGATAGCGAGCCCGAGGACTTGATCTGGCTGGTGGAGACGATACAGGCGGTGACCGATGTGCCCCTATGTCTGGACAGCGCCAATCCCCAGGCTTTGGCCGCCGCTATTGCCGTCGTTAACAAGACGCCCATGATCAACTCCATCAGTGGCGAGCCGCAGCGTCTGGAGGGCATCCTGCCGCTGGTGGCGGAGCATGGTTGCCCGGTCATCGCCCTGGCCATGGATGACAAAAGCATCCCCGAAACCGTCGAGAAGCGCATGGAAGTGGTGCGCAAAATCATGGCTGCCACTCGTGCCGCTGGCGTGCCCGACGACCATGTGTACCTGGACCCGCTGGCCATGACCCTGGCCACCAACATCAACAGCGCATTGATCACCCTGGACACGATGCGCAGTATCCTTCAGGAGTTCCCCGCCGTACACCTGACCATGGGTTTGAGCAATATCTCCTTCGGCCTGCCGGCCCGTTCCTACATCAACCGCGCCTTCCTGACGCTGGCGCTGCAGGCTGGCCTGGATAGCGCTATCATTGACCCCCTGGATCGTGAGTTGCGCGCGGCCCTGGTCGCCGCCGAGCTGGTTCTGGGGCGCGATAACTATTGTCTCAATTACACCCGCGCCTATCGAGCGGGGTTGTTTGGCAAATAATGGCGTAACTGTGCGCGAAGCCCCCAGGGAAAGCGATTTCCATCGGGCTGAACAGTTACGTAATGATTACCCTACTGAGGAGGTTCCCATGTCAGAAGAATTGGTAAAAGCCATCGTCGAGATGCGAGAGCAGGACGCGCTGCAGCTCACCCGGGATCTTTTGGACGGTGGCAGCAGTCCCCTGGACATTCTGGATGATTGCCGGGCGGCGATGGAGGTGGTAGGGCGCCGTTTCGAGACGGGCGAGGCCTTCATTCCGGAGCTGATTCTAGCCGGGGAGATGCTGAAGCAGATTTCGGAGTTGATCAAGCCGCGTTTGGAAGCGGAGACGGTGGGAGAGGAGAAGCTGGGCACGGTGGTCCTGGGCACGGTAGAGGGAGACATCCACGACATCGCCAAGGACATCGTGGGCTTCATGCTGGACATCAACGGTTTCAAGGTGATAGACCTGGGCGTGGACGTGCCGCCGGCGAGGTTCGTGGAGGCGGTGCGGGAGTCTGGAGCCAAGATTGTGGCCCTGAGCGGCTTCTTGACCCTGGCCTACGATCCGATGAAAGCCACGGTGGCGGCGCTGAAAGAAGCCGGGTTCGCTGATGTGAAGGTGATGATTGGCGGTGGGCAGATAGACGATCACATTTGCGAGTACACCGGGGCGGATGCCTGGGGTCGCGATGCCATGGCCGCCGTGAATCTGGCCAGGCAGTGGTCGTAGGGGGACGACATGTTCGTGAAACCTGACAATTGGGATCAGTTGTCGCCCGAGGAGAAGAAAAAAATCCGCCTGGATTACTGGGAAAGCTCGGAAGGTCTGGTGTTTGCCAGTCCCGAGGCAGAGGCCAGGTATCGCGAACGCATCCATCGGCTGCGCAATGCTATTGATCTCAACGGCACAGACCGCATCATCTCTAACCCGTCTGTCGGCAGCTATGCTCTCCGGCGCGCTGGCCTCACCGGCTACGACATGGTCTACAACTACGACAAGTTCTTCGACCCCATCATGGAGTTCAACAACGAGTTCCAGCCGGACCTAGCCATCAACGGCTTCCCCTATCCTGGCCCCGTGTTCGACATCCTGGGCCTGCAAACCTACGTCTGGTCGGGACAAAGGCTCTCCGAGGAGTACGACATCCAGGCTGTGGAAGGGGAGTACATGATGGCCGACGAGTATGCCGACTTCATCATGGATCCTTCCGGCTTCTGGCTGAAGACCTATCTGCCGCGCATGTGCAGCGCTTTGGAACCCCTCAGAAAGATGCCCGATCTGCCGCGCATCTCCGAGATCGTGGACCTGGGCGGGGCGCTTCTGCCTTTTGGCATGCCCGATGTGCAGGAAATGCTCAAGAAGTTGATGGAAGCCGGCAACGAAGCGATGCGCTGGATTTCCACCATGGGTAAGCTGGGCGGTGCCCTGGCGGCAGCCGGATTCCCCAGCCTGAGCAGTGTCTTCTGGAAAGTCCCCTTCGACTTCCTCGGCGACACCCTGCGCGGGACCAAAGGCATCATGACCGACATGTACCGTCGTCCCAAGGACGTGTTGGCCGCCTGCGAGGCCTACGTGCCCATCCTGGTCAGTGGCATCACCAAGGCCTGTGACGCTATGGGCGCGCCGGTGGCCATGGCTCCCTTGCACAAAGGGGCGGACGGCTTCATGTCCCAGGAGCAGTTTGAAACCTTCTATTGGCCGACTTTCAAGGCCGTGATGCTGGGGCTGTGGGAAGAGGGTATCGTCAGCTTCCTGTTCGCCGAGGGCGGTTACAACAGTCGCCTGGAGACCATCGCCGAGATGCCCAAGGGGTCAACGGTGTGGTGGTTCGACCAGACGGACATGCGCCGCGCCAAAGAGGCCCTGGAGGGCCGTGCCTGCATTCAGGGCAATGTGCCGGCTTCCCTGATGACTACAGGGACGGTGGAGCAGCTCCGGGCGTACTGCGAGGACTTGCTGGAGGTGTTCAGCGGTAGCGCCGGCTTCATCCTCGCCAACGGCGCTGGCGTTGACAAGACGACCGATGAACACGTGCGGACGATGATCGAGATCGTTCGCCAGTAGCGGATTCCCGATACGACACTTTTCTCGAAGCGTGATAATCATCAAAACTACAAAGGAGACTCTACGATGCTACAGGCAGAACAACCCAGTGCCACAAGCAACAAGGGAGTGACTCGGGCTCTGGTAGCCGTCTTCCTCGTGTACTTCACCTCCTATGCCGTCATGAACCTTCTGACCGTCACCCTGCCGAAAATGGCTGCCGAGTTGAACGGGATGGCCCTGTACTCCTGGGCTGTGGCTGCGCCCTCCCTGGCTTCGGCCTTTGTGACGCTGATTTTCGGTAAGCTCTCGGACCTGTATGGCCGCCGCATTATCCTGCTGGTATCCCTGGGCTTCTTCCTGTTGGGTTCTGTCTTGAGCGCGGTCAGCCAGACCTTTATCTTCTTGATCGTTGCCCGCAGTATCCTGGGTCTGGGTCAGGGTGCTCTGGCCGCCCTGTGCTTCTCCGTGTTGGGTGATCTCTTCGATCCCGTGGAGCGCGGCAAGTGGGGCGGGCTGCTGAACATACCCTCGGGGCTGGCCGCTCTGGTAGGACCCACTCTGGGTGGCTACATCATGGACACCTGGGGCTGGCGCTTGATTTTCTGGCTCAGCGTGCCGCTGCTGGTGTTGTCGGTGATAGCCGTTTTGATCGGCGTTCCTTCGCTGAAGAAGCAGGCCGCGCACAAGATTGACTTCCTCGGCTCTGTGATCCTGGCCGTGGCTTCTTCGACGATGCTGTTGGGCTTCTCCTGGGCCGGCGCGATGTATCCCTGGGGCTCGATTCAGATCATCGGGTTGCTGGGTAGCTCCGTGGTCTTCTGGGCCCTCTTCATCTGGGTGGAGTCGAAGGCCGAGGAACCGATGCTGGATCCCCAACTGCTCACCAATCGCACTTTCATGATCGCTTCCATGTCCGGTTTGCTCTCCCTCTTTGGTCTGGTAGCGATCATGGTCTACTTCCCGCTTTTCCACCAGGGAGTGCAGGGTCTCAGCGGCACTCTGAGCGGGCAGATTCTGACCCCCTTCTCGGTTTTGATGGGCTTCATGGGCATCTTCGCCGGACTGTTGTTGGCCAAAACGAAGCGCTATAAATGGATGTACCTGGTGGGGTACGCCATCATGGTCGGGGCCATGTTCCTCTTGTGGTCCATGAACGCGCAGAGCCCCGTGTGGATGAGCTTCTTGGTCTCCACGGTGATGGGCCTGGGAATCGGCACTATCCCCACCATCAACACTCTGGTGGTTCAGTACGCTGTGCCCAAGCGACTGCTGGGCGTGGCCACGGGGGGCATCTACTTCTTCGTTATGATCGGCATGGCCATCGCTCCGGCCATCTTGGGTTCGGCGATGAACTCGGTATACGCCAAGAACCTGGCCGCCGAGTTGCCCGCCGAGTTGCCTCAGGTGCTGGATGAGGCCACACTGGCCTCGCTGAACGATCCGCGCATGCTGCTTTCGCCGCCCGTGATGGCTGCCCTCGAGGAGAGCTTCAACGCCCTCGGCGACAATGGGCCGGCGCTCTTTACGCAAACGGTGGAAGCTGTACGTAGCTCCCTGGAAGCTGGCCTGAAAGCCGCTTTCTTGATCGGTGCGATCACTATGGTCCTTTCCTTCCTGCTGATTCTCGCCATTCCCGAGATCTCCATCGAGATGGAGGTCGAGGACAAGAGGGCTCCTGCCGCCGCACCCGCTTCCTGACAAAGCGGAAGGCGGTAGGGCCACTGTTCTGCTGCAGGGCAGGCAGCCCTGACCAGGCGTGATTTGCGTCGGGCCGCCGGCGGGTCAGCAGGGCTTTCTTTACCAGTGCAGTTCGAGTGCCAGGCACTTCGCTTGATCAATGCCATCATCGCAGCCACCCCAGAAGTGCCTGGCGCTCACTGCTGAGCAGTGGTCTTCTGGACCCGCCGTCTCGATGGCAGGTAGGCGGCTCCTGGGGCTTTCCCAACCGGTGATGGCGCTGGGGCGCTGTTCGAGTTCGAGGCCCCGAGGTCTGCCCGACGTAGCCGCCGCCAGCCGTTCGGCTGAGCGCTCACGGCGAAGCCTGCCCTACTTAAGAAAGGGGACAAACATGTTCGTCAAACCCGATAATTGGAATGAGCTCTCCGTGGAAGAAAGGCGCAAGGCAAGGTTAGACCACTGGTGCAGTGGTGAAGGGATTGACTTTGTCAGCGCTGAGGCCAAAAGAGCTTATCAAGAACGGGCCCAATTGCTCCGTGAGGCGGTTGAACTGGATAAGAAACCGGCCCGCGTACCCGTGTTCATCGCCGTCGGAGTGTATGCCCAACGACGCCTGGGCCTGACGCCCAGGTCCTTGTTCTACGATCAATGGTGGGAGGCGGCGCGGGCCAACACCCAGTTCTGTCTGGACCTGCAACCCGACGCCTCTCCCTTCCTGCTCATGTTTTCGGGCAAAGCTTTTGAACTCTTGGATTACAAAGTGATGAAGTGGCCGGACCACGGCGTCGCTCCGGAGCAGTCTTACCAGTTTGTAGAATGCGAGTTCATGAAAGAGGATGAGTATCCCCTGCTGCTCAGCGACCCCTCGGATTTCATTCTACGACGCGCTTTGCCCCGCATGTGTGGTTCCCTGGGGGCGTTGCAAAAGCTCCCCAAGTTTGCCCTGGGCTACGGCTTTGTTGATAGCTTGCTCTTGCCCTTCGCTCTCCCCGAAGTACAGGAAGCGCTGGAAGTGATGAAAGAGGCGGCCACGCACCTTTTAGGCGTGATGCAGACCATGGTCGCCGCAGTCCAAGACCCGCCGCGACACGGGTTCCCGCAGCTCTGGGGACCGTTGGCCGTTGCCCCCTTTGATGCAATCGGCGATACGTTGCGTAGCACGCGGGGCATTATGATAGACATGTACCGACGCCCGGATGAACTCATCGCGGCTTGTGAGAAATACGTGCCCTTGATGATAGAGAGTACCCTCGCGCAGCCTTCAGATAGCCCCTTTGTCTTCATTCCCTTGCACAAGGGGGCCGACCGCTTCATGTCGGTGGAGCAGTTTGAGAAGTTCTACTGGCCGTCGCTCAAGGCGGTGATGCTGGCCCTGATCGAGGACGGGTTTATCCCCACGCCCTTTGCCGAGGGCAGCTACAATCAGCGCCTGGAGTTCATCGCCGAGTTGCCCAAAGGGGCCAGTCTGTGGCATTTTGACCAGACGGACATGAAACGTGCTGCGGAAGTGCTGGGCGATGTGTGCTGCATCATGGGTAACGTGCCGGCCTCGTTGACGGCCACGGGCACCCCGGATCAAATGCGAGCTTATTGCCGAAACCTGATCGAAACTTGTGCCCAGGACGGCAATTTCATCCTGACCAATGGTTGCCAGGTGGATGAAGCCAGGGAGGAAAACCTCCACGCCATGGTAGCTGTGGCCAGGGAGTACTGTTATTAATCATTGGACGGAGCATAGTCGGTAAACTAGTCACCTGACAGTTTGAAGATGCCATTGCAGAAAGGTGCTCCGCGCCATCCTTGGGGCAGTGGTCATCCTGAGCGGAGTGAGTCCCGCAGCGGCAGCGGAGGGACGAACGTAGTCGAAGGA
This sequence comes from Anaerolineae bacterium, assembly GCA_014360845.1. Lineage (GTDB taxonomy): Bacteria > Chloroflexota > Anaerolineae > JACIWR01 > JACIWR01 > JACIWR01. The sequence goes on along the minus strand of JACIWR010000001.1, from coordinate 4,707 downwards.
TGACGAAAGGGCGAGCCCCGCATCCTTCGACTCCGCTGCGCTCCGCTCAGGATGCACCTTCGACTCCGCTGCGCTCCGCTCAGGATGCTCCCTCGTGGCCGCGAGGCTGCTTCGGGACCTCTTGCACCCTGCGCAGCGACACCTGGGCAAAACTGTCGGGTAGCTAGGTCGGTAAACACGCTCGGCTGGGCATGTGTCCAGCCCGACCCACGCACATCAATAGCCAGGAGGAAATCAAATGACCGATAAGTCTACTGCCTCATCGCCAGACGCGGGCAAGACCCCCGAACAGTTGTGTGCTGAGAGGGCCAAGCGCGTCACCGATGCCTTACAACTCAAGCAGCCCGACCGCATCCCCATCGTTTTGGGTGTGGGCTACCTGCTCGCCGAGATGGGAGGCATCACCAAGCAAGAGCTTTATGAGAACCCCGATAAGACGCAGGAACTGCTGGAAAAGGCGGCGCTGTACTTCCAGCCGGATATGGTTATGGGGGCCTGGCACACTCCCGAACCCAGTAAAGTACTGGGCGACCGCATGACCAAATGGCCTGGTCATGGCCTGGGACCCAACGGCTCCTTCCAGTTCGTGGAGCACGAGTTCATGAAGGCTGAGGACTACGATGCCTTTCTGGAAGACCCCGCCGACTGGGCCATTCGCGTATACCTGCCACGCGCTTTCAGCGCCTGCGAGGGATTCGCGATGCTGCCCCCGCTGGGCATGTCGCTGTTCGGCTATTACAACACCTTCAACTACGGAGTGCTCACAGCGCCGCCGGTGGTCGCTGCCCTGGAGGCCATCAGCAAAGCCGCCCAGCTAACGGCGGAGTGGGGTGCGCGCGCGATGGAGTCCGCTCAGCGACTGGCCGCGCTGGGTTTCCCGCCCCTCACTTTCCTGGCCTGCATCATTGAGGCCCCCTTCGACTTCATGTCCGACACCTTGCGCGGTATGCGCGGTATCTTCCTGGACATGATGCGACAGCCCGATAAGCTGCTGGCCGCTGAGGAGAAGGTGGCCCGCTTCCAGCTCGAGTTCGCCATCAACTTCTGCAAGTCCACGGGCAACCCCTATGTCTTCATCCCCCTGCACCGGGGCTCCGATGGCTTCATGTCCCTGGCTCAGTTCGAGAAGTTCTACTGGCCCCAGTTGAAAGAGGTCATGCTGGCGCTGATTGATGCCGGCATCACCCCCTGGGTTTACTACGAGGGCGTGTGGGATCAGCGCTTGCAGTATCTGGCGGAACTGCCGAAGGGCAAGTCCATCGGCTCCTTCCAGGATAGCGACATCTTCAAGGTCAAGGAAGTGGTAGGCGATACCATGTGCATCATGGGCGGCATGCCGCTGTCGTTGCTCAAGAAGGGCACCCCGCCAGAGCGCGTGCGAGAGTACACCAAGAAGTTGTGCCAGGAAGTGGGCAAGGGCGGTGGCTACGTCATGACCACCAACGTGATGGAGTTGGAGGGCTGCGATCCCGAACTCATCAAAGTCTGGGTAGACGCCACCAAAGAGTACGGCGTGTACTAATCCGCGCCCTTGAGGTGACAGTCACTGCTGAAGTGACTGTCACCTCGTTTGCATACAGCCGCCGGCAGAGCGAAGGTGTGTGGTGTAGCGGTGAACGGCCCTTCGACGGGCTCAGGACAAATCCTGTCCGCCCGTGAACGTGGTCACAGCGGGCCGCCGCTACACCTTCGCCCTAATTATACGAGGAGATAGCGAAACTCAAATGACCGTCCACGTTGACTTTGAACCCATCGGGCGCCGGGGAAATTGCCCCGCGGGAGGGACTTTGTTAGACTGCGCCCGCCAGTTGGGCGTGGATTTGGTCAACCTGTGTGGTGGGGTAGGGAGTTGTGGCCGCTGCAAGGTGCAGGTCCTGGAAGGCCCGGTTTCAGAGCTGACTCCCAAGGAGCAGGAGCTCCTCACGCCCCAGGAAGTGGCGGAGGGTTACCGGCTGGCCTGTCGCACAGTGCCCCTGGGGGCTTGCAAAGTGCGGGTCCCGCCCGAGTCGCTGACCGCTCCCCAGCGAACCCAGGTCGAGGGAGAGGATATACCGGTGACACCGGAACCGTTGGTCGAGACTTACCTGGTCACCCTGGAGCCTCCCACCCTGGATGACTTGTGTGCCGATGCCGAACGTCTGCGGGAAGCGCTGGCCCAACAGCACGGGGTCGTCGCGCCTGGGGTGGACCTGACCGCCTTGCGCCAGATGCCCGGCTTTCTGCGGGATGAGGACTGGCGAGTCCGCGTGGCAGTGCGTGAGGGGGAGATCGTGGCTCTGCTGGCGGCGGATGCCCGTCCCCTGGGGCTGGCCGTGGACCTGGGCACGACCAAAGTCGCCGCTTACCTGGTTGATCTGGAGACAGGGCAGACGCTGGCCGCGCAGGGTTTCATGAACCCGCAAATCGCCTATGGTGAGGACCTGATAGCGCGCATGTCCATCGCCCAGCAGGGCCCGGCCCAGGCTGCCCTCCTGCAGGAGCTGGTGATCAAGGGCCTGAACCAGGCCGCCGCCGAGATGTGTGCCCAGGTGAGCGCCGCTCCCGGCGACATTGTCGAAGCGGTGATCGTGGGCAACACGGCCATGCACCACCTACTGGTACGCCTGCCGGTGCAGCAGCTATCTCATGCTCCCTATGTGCCGGCCATCGCCTCCGCTATGGACATCAAGGCCCGAGATCTGGGGCTGGACATCGCTGCGGGGGGATATGCGCATCTCCTGCCTAACATCGCCGGTTATGTCGGCGCCGACCACGTGTCCATGTTGCTCGCCGTTGACATCGCTCAGGCCGAGGGGGTGGTGCTGGCTCTCGACATCGGCACTAACACCGAGATTTGCCTGGCGAACCACGGGCAGATGACCAGCCTCTCCTGCGCCTCGGGGCCGGCCTTTGAGGGCGCGCACATCAAACACGGTATGCGCGCGGCCAACGGCGCTATCGAGCGGTTGCGGCTGGAGGGAGACCAGATCGAGTATCAGACCATCGGGGGAGCGCCGGCGGTGGGCCTGTGTGGTTCCGGCATCCTCGACACGCTGGCCCAGCTCTATCTGGCGGGTGTGGTGGACGCCAGCGGACGCATGAGCGACGAGCACCCGCGCGTGCGTTGCCTCAATGCCACTCGCGAGTTTGTGTTGATCAGTGAGGAAGAGCAGGGCGACAATCGCCCGGCGATCACGTTTACTCAGAAGGACGTGCGGGAGTTGCAGTTAGCCAAAGGCGCGATGCGTACCGGCATCCAGGTCCTCCTCGAAGCCCATGGCCTGGTCGAAGAGGACATTGACCAGGTGATTATCGCCGGGGCTTTTGGCACTTACATTGACGTTGCCAGCGCCATTGTCATCGGTATGTTGCCCTCGTTGCCCCTGGAGCGATTTCGGCAGGTGGGGAATGCGGCGGGCATGGGGGCTAAGATGGCGCTTATTTCGCGTAGGAAAAGGGCCGAGGCGCAGGACCTCGCCCGGCGGGTCGGTTACATTGAGTTGGCCAGTGTCCCGGGCTTTTCCAGGAAGTTCAGTCAGGCCATGCGTCTGGGGCAGTAGGGCGGCCCTGCGCTGCCGGTTCACCCTCGCAAACCCCTCGCGCAGGGAGGGATGACAGCAGTAGGGCGGGGCCATGCCCCGACGCGGACGCGTCGGGCGCAGAAACTACCAGCAAGCAGTTGAGCTCCAGCCTGAGCAGTTACATGGAATGCTCCATGGGCAAATCGCCCAGATAGAGCACCGATAGCCCCGTCTCGGTCAACCGTCGGGCCAGCGGCTCATCTGTCGTGATCAAGGGGTATCCCAGACCCTCGGCCAGGGCGACGTAGCAGGCATCGTAGATGGTGATATTCAGTCGGTGGCCTAACTCGAAAGCTTCTCGGAACAGGCTGTGCATAGGCACCATCTGGATAGCCAAATCGGTCAGGTCGTCCAGGTTAGCCCGTGCTAACTCCACATCGTAGCCGTAGAACTGAACGTACTTCCACAGCACGTTAGCGCACTCAACCGGCATCAGATCAGGCGCGAAGAACTGATCTGGTTCAGGTAATGCCAGCCGTCCCAGTAGTGCCCGCGCTTCGTCGGATAGCTCTTCGTCTACGAATAACTTGGCCACCACGTTGGCGTCCACGACGTAAGCGTTGCTCATCGGGACCGGTCCTGGCGGAGCAACTCGGTTGTGGAAGGCGCGCCGGCTTTTCGTGGACTAAAACGGTGGCGGCGAGCATCTAGCGCGGCCAACACCTCGCTTTGGGGACGGGGGGGATGCTGGAGGGCCTGGCTCAACATGACGATGACTTGGGCACTCAAGGATCGGCCCTCCTCTTGGGCACGAGCTTTGAGTGCCGCGTATATATCCTCAGGAACATTGCGCACGTGCAAGATGGGCATGGGGTACCTCCCGGTTCAGACTGATGCGGTTGTCCATATTATACCCGAATATGTTGCAGATTGCAACCACTTGTCCCCTGTCTACTTCTTGACCCCTCACCGGCGGGGGCTTTCTGCAAGCCTCTCACGCAGTGAGGGAGGACAGCAGGGCGGGGCCATGCCCCGCCGCATCCGCGTCGGGCCACGGGCCCGACCCACTTGGCCCTCGAGATCGGGGGCTTCCTACTCCCCTTACCGATACGGCCCGGCCCTCTCAAGGCGATATTAGCGAATAGCAAGACATTCTGCTATAATTAGCGGGCGGTTGACACAACCTGCTCGCGTTCAGAAACGCATA